>DASTEN010000253.1:0-5410 GCA_035709645.1 Sphingomonas sp. | reverse complement strand
GTTGACGGAAATTCCGTTAATCCAAGAGACAGGAAGAGCATGGCCAATCGCAACCGGATTTTTTGTTAGTGGTCAGGATTTAGGTGGGTTTTGATCCCGCTGTTGCAACAATGTGACACAATGTTGCAAAGCATGTCCGACAATTTTGAGGACGACCGTACGCCGCGCATTTCGTCGCCGTTGAGCTTCGCTCAATCCCGCTCCACGCACATTGCGATCCCCATGCCGCCGCCGATGCACAGCGTCGCCAGGCCCTTTTTCGCGTCGCGTTTGCCCATTTCGTAGATCAGCGTCGTCAGGACGCGGGCGCCGCTGGCGCCGATCGGGTGGCCGATGGCGATGGCGCCGCCGTTGACGTTCAGCTTGTCATCGCTCCAGCCCATTTCCTTGCCGACCGCCAGCGCCTGTGCGGCGAAGGCTTCGTTGGCTTCGATCAGGTCGAGGTCGGCGACGGTCCAGCCCGCCTTTTCGAGCGCCTTCTTGGATGCGGGGACGGGGCCGATGCCCATCACCGACGGGTCGACGCCGGCGCTCGCCCAACTCTTGATACGGGCGAGCGGGGTGATGCCACGCGCTTTCGCTTCGTCGGCGGACATGACGACCAGCGCGGCGGCGCCGTCGTTGATGCCGCTGGCGTTCGCGGCGGTGACGGTGCCGTCCTTCTTGAACGCCGGTCGCAGGCCCGACACGCCGTCGACGGTCGCGCCGGCGCGGATATATTCATCGTTCTCGACGACGGTATCGCCCTTGCGGCCCTTGATCGTCACGGGCGCGATCTCGTCCTTGAACCGGCCTTCGCCGCGTGCCTTCTCGGCAAGGTTCTGCGATCGGACCGCGAAGCTGTCCTGCTCGCCACGCGCGATCTGATATTGTTCGGCCAGATTCTCGGCGGTGATGCCCATGTGATAGCCGTTGAAGACGTCGGTCAGCCCGTCCTTGATCATCGTGTCGACCAGGCTGACGTCGCCCATCTTGGTGCCCGGACGCAGCGACTGGGCATGCGCCGACATCGACATCGATTCCTGACCGCCCGCGACGACGATCTTCGCATCGCCGTTCGCCACCGCCTGGAAGGCGAGCGCCACCGCGCGAAGTCCCGACCCGCAGACCTGGTTCACGCCCCAGGCCGGCACTTCCTTCGGCACGCCGGCCGCCATCGACGCCTGGCGCGCCGGGTTCTGGCCTTGTCCGGCGGTCAGCACCTGGCCGAGAATGACCTCGTCGACCTCTTCGCCCTTCACCCCGGCCTGCGCCAGCGCCGCTTCGATCGCGACGCGGCCGAGTTCATGCGCCGGCGTCGCGGCGAAGGCGCCCAGGAAACTGCCCACGGGCGTGCGCTTGGCGGCGGCGATGACGATGTCGGTCATGGGAATCCTCTGCGTGGATAAGTCGGCGTCTATCTAGCGAGCGTCACCGCCTTTAGCCAGTCCGCCAGCGGTTCCCACAGCAGGGCGCGCGCCCGGGTGCCGACGATCATGCCGACATGGCCGGCGCCCACAGCGCGGCGATCGCCGACGTCCACGCTGGTCGCGGCGGGAACGATGCGGTCGGTGAGCGACACGAAATCGGTAATGGGGCAGGTGAGCGCGGCGGGATCGATCGCATCCCCCGCGACCAGCCATCGCCCCGTGTCGGGAGCATCGGCGGCGAAGAAATCCTCGAACATCTGGCGCCCTGCGGCCAAAGTCAGCGGAGCACCCGCGTTGGCCCAATCCTCCAGCGCGACGAACCGGGCGACGGTCGCATCGTCGGCGCCGGCAAGAGCCTCATATTTGGCGATTGTCCGCCGCGGGTCGAGCCGCCAGAACCCCGCTTGCAGCACCTCCATCGGAACCAGTCCCAACGTCTCGCATGCTGGCCGCGCGGCATCCCACAGGGCCGCGATCGCCGCTCGGGCGTCAGCGCCGAAGCCGGAGAACCGCCACGGCGCGGCGATGAGCCCGACCGCGTGCGCATCGGCCGCGCGGGCGGCGGCCAGCGCGATCGTACCGCCCAGGCAATAGCCCACCAATACCGGTCGCTCGTCGAGCGTCGCGAGCATCGGCAGCAGCAGCGCTTCGACATGCGCCGTCACATCCTGGTCGCGGTCGGCGGGTGTCGGATCGCCCCAGTCGACCAGCAGCGGTCGAAGCCCCTGGCGCGCCAGCCAGCGCAGCAAGGATTGATCGGCGGCAAGGTCGAGCACGAAGGGCGGATTGATCAGCGACGGGACGAATACGACCGGCCGGCCGGGGCCACCATAGTCGCGCAGCGACGCGCGTCCGGCGGTCGCGATCGCCGGCATCGGGGCGGGGCGGGGGGTTCGCGGGGCGGCCTGATAGCGCGCGAGCCCGGCAAGCGCGGCGGCACGCCTGTCCCGATGTTGCGCAGTTTCGCTGCGCAACATGGCCAGGAACAGGGGGAAGGGGCGGGGCGCGTGTTGCGGTGCGTCATCGATCGGTGGTACGCCTGCGCTCATCACGTTCGTATCCGTATCTATCAGGGGGCGCCGTCGACCATGAAGAAGACTGCCACGGGTACCGGCCCCGTCATCATCAAGAAATACGCGAACCGTCGTCTCTACAACACCGAGTCCTCGTCCTATATCACGCTGGACCATCTGGCCGCGATGACCCGCGAGGGGCGCGACTTCAAGGTCGTCGATGCGAAGACCGAAGAGGACATCACCCACAATGTCCTGACGCAGATCATCATGGAAGAGGAAGCGCGGGGCCAGACGATGCTGCCGGTGCCGTTCCTGCGCCAGTTGATCGCGCTGTACGGCGACAGCATGCAGGCGATGGTGCCGGGCTATCTGGAAGCGTCGATGGACAGTTTCCGGCGGAACCAGGAACAGTTCAAGTCGGCGGTCGAGGGCGCATTCGCGCATTCGCCTTTCGCCGAGATCGCCAAGCGCAACATGCAGATGTTCGAGGCGGCGGCGCAGGCGTTCAAGCCGGGGGCGCAGGGCGGGGTGGCAGCGCCGCCGGCTGCCGCACCGGCGGGCGCTCCTGGCGGAAGCAAGGACGACGAGATCGCGGCGCTGAAGGCGGAGCTGGCCAAGCTGCAGGATAAGGTGGCGAAGCTCTAAGCGTCGCCAGCTGAATCGGCGCGCCAATTCCACGTCGCGGGCGACGCGTACGGCCGGCGGGGCGAGGCCCGGCGGACGGCGCGGCGTTGCCGCGGCGCGTTCCAGACAATCCAAAAATTCTCCCCAGCTTGTCTGGGGGAGGGGGCCCGGCGAAGCCGGTAGAGGGGCCTGCGATACGATCGGTGGTGCGGGAAACCACCGCCTTCGGCGGTGGTCCCCCTCCCGAGACGAGCTCGGGGAGGAATTTCCCTTACCGCTTCGGCTTGACGAACTTCAGCGTCATGCGGTCGCTCTCGCCGATCGCAGCGTATTTTTCGCGGTCGACGTCTTTCAGGCGGTACGTCGGGGGCAACGTCCACACCCCCTCCGGCCAGTCGGCCGTGTCCTTGGGGTTGGCGTTTACCTCCGACTTGCCCGCCAGCTTGAACCCGGCTTTTTCCGCGAACGCGACGACGCTCGACGTCTTCATGTAGCCGCTCTTTTCCTCGGCGGCGGAATCGCGGTTCTCGGGCAGGCGGTGCTCGACGATGCCCAGAGTCCCGCCGGGTTTCAGCATGCGGAACATCTCGGCGAACGCCGCCTGCGTGCGGTCTATACCGGCAAAGCGCAGGTTGTGGACGTTGCGGAAGGTCAGCACGACGTCGGCGCTGTCGGCCGGTACGGTCGGCTCGCCGGCTGCGGCCGGGAATGCAGCAAGCTTGATCTTGCCGTATATCGCGGGGTTGGCGGCCTGAAGCTTCTTCACGCCATCGAGGCCGCGCGCCATGCCGCCTGCGGCATAATAGGTACCGCGCTGCGCGACATAGGGCGCCAGAATTTCGGTGTACCAGCCGCCGCCGGGGATCAGTTCGACGACGGTATCGGTCGGCTTCACCCCGAAGAACGCCAGCGTCTCGGTCGGGTGGCGATAACGGTCGCGGGCGACGTTGGCGGGGGTGCGGGTCGTCTCGGCGACCGCACGGGCGATCTCGCTGCGCAGACTGGCGGGTTGGCCGGTGGCGACGCTGGTCACCGCCAGCGCTACGGCGGCGATCCCTAGGGTTGCGGGCATCGGACGCAAAGCTCATCTCCCTGTTCTGTTGGCGTGAGTCTAGGGACGGGGCGGGACGATGCAAGTGCGGTTGTGGGGCGGTGTGGCGGCCTGTGCGGTTCTCGCGGTGGCAAGCGGCGTCGCATCGTGGCGGCGCGGCCGACGGACCGACCTGGACCGGATCGGGGCGGTCGACTGGACGACGGTGCAATTCGCCGCGCTATTCGGCGGCGTCATGCTGGCCGCACTCGCGCTCAGCGGATGAGCGGCAGGTCGCGGCGCAGAAACACGACCGTACGGTAGTTGGCGCGCGGTACGCTCAGCACCGGGCGGTAATGTGCCGCGAGTACAGGTTGCAGCAGCGCGACGGTCGAGGGGTTCCAGATAGCCAACCTGCGTGTCGAAGCGACGATCAGCGACGGTCGGGCAGCCAGGATGCGGCGCATTTCCGCCGCTTCGTCGATCCCGGTCGCCCCGGCCTCGGTCGTGTAGGCCAGGAAGTTCGGGAAGGCGTGGGGCGTCGGCAGACAGGCGCCCGACAGGGTGTACGTCGCGGTGTCGCCGATGAAGACATAGGGGCACCCGCCCCGGCTGTTGCGTGCGACGACGTCCGCGACCCGGCGCGCGCCTGCGACATCGGGGGCGATGAAGGCGCGTTCGACGATCATCAGCAGCAGGCCCAGCAGCAGCGTGCCGACCAGGATGCGCGGGATGCGGCCAAGCGCGATTCCGGCGATCATCGTCAGCGGCGGCAACAGCGGCAGGGCGTAATGATCGAAGAACGTACCGATCGCGACGAAGCCGACCATCGCCGCACCGAGCCAGGCGAAGGCGGTCGCGCGCTCGCCCGTCATCCGCACCTTGCGCCGTCGCCACGCGATCGCGGCGCACAGCAGCAGCGGCGACAGCTGCGCGACGATACCGAGCAGCCGCATGCCAAGCTCAGCCCAGGGATAGCCGGGGCGCTGGAAGATCGACACGACGTTGGCGAACCACCACGCATCGAGCGCGGCCGGACCCATCGAGCGATAGGCAAGGATCGCCGCCGCGGTTGGTGCGACACCGATCACGAGCCAGAGCGGGGGCGCCAGCAGCAGCGCGGCCGCGCCCGGCCTGGCGCGGGCCAGCCAATAGACGTGCGCCAGGCCCAGGAAGGCCGCTTCGATGCCTGCGGTCGTCTTGATCTGGATCGCCAGGCACGCGACCAGGCAGGCGGCCAGGCCGCTCCCGACGATCGCCGCCGCTGCACGCCGTTCGGCCAGCACGGGCAGGCGCAGCGTCAGGCGGGCGGCGACCGCCAGACACAGATT
>DASTEN010000252.1:0-6052 GCA_035709645.1 Sphingomonas sp. | reverse complement strand
CCGACCGTGCACATGCAGAACCCCGCGCACCCCGGCGGCGATCGACGCTTCGTCGGCGACGTCGATCGCGACCGAGGTCGCGCCGATCTCGCGCGCCCGCGCAACGGCAGTTTCACCATCGCGGTCCGACAGGACGACGGTGTCGCCTGCGGCGCGGAACGCCTGGGCGGTGGCCAGGCCGATCCCCGCTGCAGCGCCGGTGATCAGGACGATGCGCGGATCAGCGGATGGCGAAGACATGATAGATGGGTCCTTCTTCGGTGCGCATACCCTGGCCGATCGCCAACGTGGCATTCAACCAGTCGAGGTCGGGGGCGGCTGTCGCGAAGCGGATCGCGGTGCGGACGTACACGTCCGCGAACGACAGCAAATCGCGCGATCGGAACCGCGCCATCGTTTCGGGCGGCGCGTGGGCCAGCCCTTCGTACGTCATGCCGATCGCGGCACCGGCATCGGTCCTGAGCGTCAGCCGGACGTCGATCAGCATCGCGCCGTCGCCGCGCCAGCGCACCCAATCGGCACCACCCTCGACCATGCCGTTCAGCCGCTCGCCCGCGAAGGTGCCGCCCAGCACCGGGAACACCGCCTGCTCGCCCAGCAGGCTGGCGCGGTCGTAGCCGACGTTCAGGCGGAGGACGAACAGCGGTTCGGTGCGCAGCATATCGATCATCGTCGTATCCTGCGCCGCCCCCAAGCTGCCGCAACGCTGCCGGCACACCGCCCGCGCGCTATCGCCTACGCGATAAGCCGCGCGGGGTCCCGCCGCCTGATGCTTGCTGCTGTGCGCGCGCGATACGGTCGCCGCCTGATCGAAGGAGACCCCGCAATGCCCGTTCTGACCGGAAAGACCGCTCTCGTGACCGGCGCCTCGCGGGGACTGGGGCGCGCGATCGCCGAGCTCTTTGCGGCCGAAGGAGCGAATGTCGCGGTCCTCGACCTGAAGGCGCATTGGGCGCAAGGGACCGTTGATGCGATCGCGGCGGCGGGCGGACGGGCGGTAGCGATCGCCGCCGATGTGTCGGACCGATCCGCCGTCGCCGACGCGATCGCCCGGTCGGCCGACGAATTCGGGGGCCTCGACACCGTCGTCAACAATGCGATGTGGAACCGGTACGAACCGATCGACGCGATCCAGCCCGAAACGGTCGACCGGATGCTCGGCGTCGGCTTTTCGGGCATCGTCTGGGCGATCCAGGCCGCCGCGCCCGTGATGTCCGCCCGCGGCGGCTCGATCGTCAACATCGGGTCGGTGTCGGGCAAGCTCGGTATCCCCAACGCCCTGATCTACTGCGGTGTCAAGGCCGCGGTCGACGGGCTCACGCGGTCGGCGTCGGTCGAGCTCGGGCCGAAGCGGATCCGCGTCAACGCAATCGCGCCCTCGACCGTGGCGACCGAAGGCGTGATGGCGATGCTTGACGAAGCGGCGCTGGCGGAGCGACTGGCGCGCAATCCGCTGAAGCGGCTCGGCCAGACCGACGACATCGCGCAGGCCGCCTTGTGGCTGGCGTCGGATGCGTCGAGCTTCGTCACCGGGCAAACCATCGCGGTCGATGGCGGGTTGAGCCACGCGTATATGTAAAGCGCGCGGGGAAGCGGCAGTTCTCATCCTTCCGCTCGTGGTGAGCTTGTCGAAGCACCGTACTTTGATACGCCGGCTCATCGTTAGCGGCGCAAAGAACGGTGCTTCGACAGGCTGGGCACGAACGGGGTTGGGCTCGTGCTTTCCCCGGTCATCGATATTACGCCGCCCGCGCAAACCGGTCGCGGTGGTGGTCGCTTGGTCCGTGTGCGAGGTCGAGCATCATCTGGCGGCGCAAATGGTGGCTGACGATCAGTTCCTCACTCGTCCCGACGCCGCCGTGCAGTTGTACCGCCTGCCGCGTGACGTAGAGGCCGGTCTGTCCGACGCGCGTCTTCGCCGCCGCTACCGCCCGGGCCGCACCGACGCGGTCGAGATTAAGCGTCGCATGGTACAGCATCGCCCGCGCTTCCTCGGCCGCGACCGCCATGTCGACCGCGCGGTGTTGCAGGACCTGGAAGCTGCCGATGGTGACGCCGAACTGCTGGCGGGTCTTGAGATAGTCGAGCGTCGCCGCATTGGCCGCGTCGATCGATCCGACCGCTTCCGCCAGATGTGCGGCGATGGCGCGATCGACCGCGGCCGAGATGCGGGGCAGGGCGGCGTCGGGATCGCCGACCACGATACCCTGTACGCCGTTCAGCGTCAGTCTGGCGTGGCGGTGCCCGTCGATCGCGCGAAAGCGCTCGATGCTCAGCCCATCGGCATCGTGCGGAACCAGGTACAGGCCGATCCCCTCGGCGTCATCGACCGCGCCCGCCGAGCGCGCCGACACGACGAACCAGTCGGCGTCGCCGCCGTCCTCGACGTGCAGCTTCGCGCCGGTCAGCCGATCGCCTTCCGCGCGTGTCGCCACATGGTCGAGCGCATAGCCGCCATCCGCCTCGATCAATCCCGCCGCCGCGCGCGCGCCACCGCTGCCGATCGCCTCCAGCACCTGGGCTGCGGCCGGATCGCCGCCGATCAGTGCCGGCACCAGCACGCAACTCGAAACGTAAGGCGCAGGGATCAGGTGGCGGCCGAAGCCTTCCACGACGGCCATGACGTCGACCGCGCTGCCGCCGAGGCCACCGTCGGCCTCGGCGATCGGCAGCATCAGCCAGCCCAGCTCGGCCATCTGTGCCCAGCTGCGGGCGACGGCATCCGGGTCGCGCATGCGTTTCACGCGATCGGCGGCGTTCCACTGTTCGCTGCCGAAGCGATCGACGCTTTCGCGCAGCATCGCCTGTTCGTCGCTATAGGTGAAGTCCATCGGTCAGAGCCCCAATGCGCGGCGCGCGATGATGTTGTGCTGGATTTCGCTCGATCCGCCGTAGATCGACGTGACCCGCGAATAGAGCGCGCCCTGCATCGCATAGGGTAGGTCGGGGGCGGGGGCCGTACCGTCGAGCCCACGGAAATGCGCGGCCTCCGGCCCCAGCACCTCGACCCAGAGTTCGATCGCGCGCTGGTAGAGTTCGGACCAGCGGAGTTTGACCATCGACCCGCGCGGGCCGGAATCCTGCCCGGCTGCGGCGTCGGCCATCAGGCGGAGCACCATCGTTTCCAGTGCGATCGCTTCGATCTCGACCTGTGCCAGCTTGCCGGCAAAGCCCGGCTGTTCGACCAGCGGCACGCCGCCGACCGTCCGCCGCCGCGCCGCGTCGCGCACGCCGTCCAGCACCTGCGGCAGGTGCATCGCGGTGGCGGCGCTGACCATCCGTTCGCGGTCGAGCAGCACCTTGCCATATTCCCATCCCCGACCTTCATCGCCGACCAGATTGGCGACGGGCACGCGGACATCGTCCAGGAACACTTCGTTGGTGTGATGCTTCTCGTCCATCGTCGCGATCGGCTGGACGCGCAGGCCGGGCGTATTCATGTCGACCAGCAGCAGTGAAATGCCCTGTTGGCGCTTCGCCTCCTGCGACGTGCGGGCGAGCACGAACATGTGGCTGGCGACATGCGCGTAGCTGGTCCACATCTTCTGCCCGTTAAGGACATAATGGTCGCCGTCGCGTACTGCGGTCGTGCGGAGCGACGCCAGGTCGGACCCGGCGCCCGGTTCCGAATAGCCCTGGCACCACCAATGGTCGGCGTTGACGATGCCGGGCAGGTAGCGCGCCTTCTGCTCGACCGATCCATAGGTGAAGATGATCGGCCCGATCAGCTCAAGCCCCTGGTGGAACTGGATCGGCGCGCCGGCGCGGGCGGATTCGGTTTCGAATATGTACAGCCGTGTCGGGCTCCAGCCGGTGCCGCCATAGTCGACCGGCCAGGTCGGTGCCCCCCAGCCACGGGCCGCGAGTGCCTTTTGGTAGGCGATCAGTTCCTCCGGCTCCAGCCGCAGGCCGGCGCGCACGCGGGTCAGCCAGTCGGGCGAGACGGTCTGGGCGAAGAAGGCGCGGACCTCGTCGCGAAAGGCGAGATCCTCGGGGTCGAAGTCGAGGTTCATGCCCGCATCATGCCGCGTGGGGCATTGTCGGCCACCTCGCGGCAGGTCTGCGGGACGCTAATCGCGCTTGTGATTCCACGGACGCTCGGCGATCCCGGTCGCGCCCAGTCCGTCGATCGCGAGAATGCGCCCGGCGTCGGGGTGATCGGTGCGCAACCGGTGCCCGCTGTCGGAAATGGTCGTGACGTAGAGCGTCGTCAGGTCGACGCCACCGAAGGCCGGACAGGAGGGATAGGGGATCGGCGTCGCGATCCGGTCCAGCACGCGGCCATCGGGCGACACGCACGCGATCGCCTGCGCGGTGACAAGCGCGACCCACAGCCGGCCTTCGCGATCGACCGTCGCGCCATCTGCAGGATCGCCCAGCGTGTCGGGATCGATCAGCCAGTCGCGCGACCCAATCGCGCCGGTCGCCGGGTCATAGGCATAGCGCCTGATGCCCCCCTCCAGACTGTCGGCGAGATACAGCGTGTCGCCGTCCGGCGAAAAGCTGATGGCGTTGGCGATACGCAAGCCGTCCTCGATTTCGGTGGCGGTCGCATCCCGATCGATCCGCCACAATCCCCCCGTCGCAGCACCGCGCTGGATGGTGCCGGACAGGAACCGCCCATTCCGATCCGCCTTGCCGTCGTTGAAGCGCAGCCCGTCGGCCAGCGTCACCACGGCGAGGGCCGTCGGCGCACCGTCGTCGGACAAGGCCACGAACCGGTTCGCCATCGCGGCGACCAATGTGCCGTCGGGTCCCAGCGCGATGCTTCCGATCGGTTCGTCGAAGGTCCAGTCGCGCTGGAGGGTACCGTCGGGTGTCGCCGCTGCGATTCGGCCGGCGACCCCATCGACCCACCACAGCCACCCGCGCGCCGGATCCCACAATGGGCTTTCGCCCAACCGATTGCGGACGTCGCCGAGGAAGCGGATCGCCGTCATGGGTTCGCCGCTGCGACGATCAGCGGCACGCCGTCGACACAGGCATGGATGCCGAGATGGGCGACCAGCTGGAATACCTGCGTCAGCTCCTCGACCGTCGCGCCGGCGGCGAGCGCGCGCCGGATTTCGGTCCGCATCGCTCCGCGGTCGAGGTGGGTCGGTGCGGCGGCAAGGGCAAGGCGGATGATCGCGCGCTCCCTTGCGCTGAGCGTCCCTTCGCCGTCGGCCGTTGCCAGCAGGGTGACCAGCGCCTCGGCATAGTCGGGCATGATGCGCGCGACCGCGGCAAGCCATTCGGGCCGGTCGCCGAACAGCGCGGCGTAGCGATCGAGCAGCGGCGACACGTCGCCGTCCGGCAGGGTGGTTTCCTCGGCCAGGATCGCCATTCCGGCCGCCACGCTGTCCAGGCCCTGCATCGTCGCGATCTGCATCACTTCGATCAGTTCGCCCGCGGAGCAGCCGACGCCCAGCGCTGCACGGATGTGGATGTCCAGGCCCTGCGTGAACATATGCGTCGTCGAGGTATCGACCGCGACATAGATCAGTTCGCGCATCCGGGGGGACAACGGACCTTCCCGGGCGGGTGCGGCGGCGTAGGTCAGATAGGCCTTCAGCCATTCGGGGCTGTAGCGCAGCAGGCCGTCGTTGAACGGCACCCAATAGCCGCGCGCGCGGATGTACTCGTCCTTGAACGCCTGCTGCTCGGGCGTGAGTTCCATGGTCGTCGTCCTCTCCATCGCCATCCTGCGCCGCCCGTGCGCGCGGGCCAAGCCGGTGTGCGGCAAATCACGACTGCGATAGTCCGGCATGCGCGGTGAAGGCTGTTCCGGCCCGTGCGGGGCGTCGCGCATCCTGTCCCATGAACCGCAAGCCGGGAGAGGGACATGACGATGCCGGGGCTGATGCAGGGCCAGCCGCTGACGACCGCGATGCTGATCGACCACGCCGCACGGTGCCACGGCCGCCGCGAGATCGTGTCGCGCCGGGCGGACGGCAGCGTCGAGCGGACGGATTGGGCCGACGTCGCGCGCCAGGCGCGGACGCTGGCGGCGGCCTTTGCCGACCTCGGGCTGGAGCAGGGCGACCGGGTCGCGACACTCGCTTGGAACCGG
>DASTEN010000251.1:0-2829 GCA_035709645.1 Sphingomonas sp. | reverse complement strand
ATCGAAGCGCCGCGTATGGCAGCGTGAGGCGGAGGAAACCCGCCCCCCACACACCGTTACCCCCGCGCAGGCGGGGGGCAATTCTGACTGACCTGACGGATTGAGCCGAGACGTCAGCCAGAATTCATCCCCGCCTCCGCGGGGATGACGGCTTATCGGCAGGCTCGCCTACGCCGCCGCCAGCCGAGCCGCCGCGAACTCGCTGTCCACCAGACCGATCAGCTGGCGATCGTCATGGTTCCACGGATGGAACCCGGGCAGGAAAAACGCGAGATACTGGCCCAGCACCTTGCGCGCCATGCCGGGCCGGCCGAAGGCATATTTGAACAGTCGCCATTTCACGCCGGCGCCCGTCAATCCGTCCTGCCGCAGCAGCTCAAGCATACCCCTGGTCCGCCCGGCAAAGAAGCGCCCGGTGACGATCAGCATGACCAGCGCCTTGATCCGCCAACGCTTGAAGCGCGGCCAATCCTTCGTCGCGTGGATCCAGGTGTCGTACGCGACCCCCTTATGCTCGATCTCTTCGACGGCATGCCACTTCCATAGCGCGACCGCGTCAGCGTCGCCGCCCTTCAGATGCGACGGATCGGCGATCAGCTGGTGCGCCAGGATCGCGGTGAAATGCTCGAGACACATCGTCGCGGCGAGGCTCGCGATCGGCGGTCGTCCCTTCGTCAGCGCCAGGACGCGATCGACATCGGCGTCCAGCGGCCGGATGTCGTATCCCTGATCGGTGACGTGGCGATTGAATGCGACGTGTTCGCGCGTGTGGATCACCTCCTGCTTCGTGAACGCTGCGATCTCCGCAGCCAGCCGCGGAGGAGCGCCGTCGCGGAATTTGCGGACCGAATCGATGAAGAAGCCCTCACCCTTGGGAAAGGTCACCGATAGCGCGTTATAGAATGCGGTGGCGATGGGATCGTCGTTCAGCCACCACCGGCGATACGTCGCACCGCGCCCGAACCGCATGTCCCGGGGGGTGATGGTCAGGTCTGCGGGGGTCTTTGCATTCACGACCGAATTCCTCCAATCAGGAAGATCAAACTGGCGATTACTTACACAGATGTCAATAACTCCCATCCGCAAGCGGCTCAGCCCTGCCGAATCCCGCGACGCTGCCTTGGAGGCAGCACGCGACCTGCTCGTCGAATTCGGTCCGCAGGCGGTGACGCTGAAGGCGGTCGCGACGCGGATCGGGCGGACGCACGCCAATCTGCTGCATCATTTCGGCTCGGCGGCGGGACTACAGAAGGCGCTGATCGAGACGATGGCGCAGCGGATCACCGGCCGGATCGGCGAGGCGGTGCTGCGGGCACGCGCCGGCGACCAGGATCCGCAGGAGGTGGTCGACCTGACCTTCGATGCGTTCGATGAGGGGGGCGCGGGCGCTCTGGCGAGCTGGATGATCCTGTCCGGCAACGAAGACGCGCTCGACCCGATCCTGAATGCGATCCACGATCTGGTCGACCAGCTGACCGCGGCGACCACCAACGGCGAGCCGATCCACGATCAGACGTTGCAGTTGGTCTTGATGGCGCTGGGCGATGCCTTGCTGGGTGGCCCGATGGCGAAGGCTTTGGGGCTGCCACGCGGGCGTGCCCGGGAACTGGCGGCGCGGGGGTTGCTCGCGGTGCGGATCGCACCCTCGCGGTAGCGGGATCGTCCTCTGCCCCGTTCGACCTGAGCGTGTCGAAGGGCTGAGCTTCTTTCCGGGCATGAGACAAAGCCCAAGTCGTCAGCCGCAGGGCCTGCGCCGCCCGGGCCACGCGCTTTGGGTCGATTTAGCTGCGCTAAATCGCTACAGCGCGGGCCATGCACTTCCTAGACCAAGCAAAGATCTTCGTCCGCTCCGGCTCCGGCGGCGGCGGCGCCGTGTCGTTCCGCCGTGAAAAGTTCATCGAATATGGTGGGCCCGATGGCGGCAATGGCGGCAAGGGCGGCGACATCATATTCGAGGCGGTCGCCGGACTGAACACGCTGATCGACTTCCGTTATACCCAGCACTTCCGGGCTCCCCGCGGCAAGGGCGGCGCAGGTTCGAACATGACCGGCGCCGGCGGCGAGGACCTGGTCATCAAGGTCCCCGTCGGAACGCAGGTCCTGAGCGAGGACAAGGAAGAGGTACTGCTCGACTTCACCCGCGTCGGCCAGCGCCAGGTGTTCCTGCGCGGCGGCGACGGCGGACGTGGCAACCTCAGCTACAAGACATCGACCAATCGCGCGCCGCGCCAGCACGGTACCGGCTGGCCGAGCGAAGAGGCCTGGGTTTGGCTGCGCCTGAAGCTGCTGGCCGACGCCGGCTTGGTCGGGCTGCCCAACGCCGGCAAATCGACCTTCATCAACGCGGTGACCAACGCCCAGGCCAAGGTCGGCGCTTACGCCTTCACCACCACCCGTCCGCAATTGGGCGTCGTGCGCCACCACGACCGCGAATTCGTGATCGCCGACATACCCGGCCTGATCGAAGGCGCGGCGGAGGGCGCCGGCATCGGCGACCGCTTCCTGGGGCATATCGAGCGTTGTCAGGTGCTGCTCCACCTGGTCGATGCCAACGACGACGATGTCGCCACCAGCTACCGCATCGTCCGCGACGAATTGGAGAACTATGGCGCCGGCCTGACCGAAAAGCCGGTCGTGGTCGCGCTGAATAAGATCGACACGCTGGACGAGGAATTGATCAAGGCACTGTCCGCGGAACTGGAGGAAGCCAGCGGCGCGCAGGTCATCCCCATATCGGGCGCGGCGCAGATCGGGGTCGATTGGGTGCTCGACGAAATGCTGGTGAAGATCAGCGACTCCGCCGACGTCGTGGCCGAGGACGACGAAGGC
>DASTEN010000250.1:0-4270 GCA_035709645.1 Sphingomonas sp. | reverse complement strand
TCGACGACCGGGTTCACCTCATATTCCTCGGCCGGAACGCCGAAGGTCATCCGCAGGAAGTTGCCGGTATAGCTCAGGTCGTTCTTCGGATAGATGAACGGCTGACCGACGCTGTACTTGTATGCCATCGCCGCGATCGTCGGCATCTTTGCGATCAGTCGGTGCGACGCGATCATCCGCTGGTGCGGGTCGGAAATGTCGGTCGAATCGTGGTAGAAGGCCGACAGAGCGCCGACCACGCCGCACATCACCGCCATGGGATGCGCGTCGCGACGGAACCCGCGGTAGAAGGTCGACAGCTGTTCGTGCAGCATCGTGTGGCGGCTGATCGTATATTCGAACTTCGCCAGCTCGTCCTGGTTCGGCAGTTCGCCGTTCAGCAGCAGATAGCTGACTTCCATGAACGACGAGTGTTCGGCCAGCTCGCCGATCGGATAGCCGCGGTGCAGCAGCACGCCCTGGTCGCCGTCGATGTAGGTCAGCGCCGATTCGCACGATGCGGTGCTGGTGAAGCCCGGATCGTAGGTGAACATGCCGGTCTTCGCATAGAGCTTGCGGATGTCGACCACGTCCGGGCCGACGGTGCCCGACAGCACCGGATAGTCGCCGTCGCCGATCTTCAGGGTGGTGTCGGTCACTGCTCAGCTCCTCGTTGTTTTATACGGCCCTGATCAGGCCATCTGATCGGCGATCCGACCCAAACTCTCGTCACGCCCGAGGAGTTCGAGCACGTCGAAAATTCCGGGCGAGGTCTTGCGACCGACAAGTGCGGCGCGCAGCGGCTGCGCGACGGCACCGAGCTTGACGCCCGCGGCCTCGGCGACCTCGCGGACCGCCGGTTCGAGCGCTTCCGTATCCCAGCTATCCACCGCGTCAAGCGCAGCGTGCAACCGGGTCAGCAGCGACCGTGCCTCGCCCTCTAGCAGACTTGCTGCGGCAGCGTCCATTTCCAGGGGGCGACTGCGAAATAGAAAGGCCGCGCCATCGGCCAGTTCTAAGATGTTCGCGGCGCGTGGCTTGAGCGACGCCATGCTGCGGCGCAGCAGATCGCGCTGCTCGACCGTCGGTTCGAAACCCAGATGCGGCACGACCAGTTCGGCCAGTCGCGCATCGTCGGCCGCGCGAATATAATGACCGTTCAGGTTGTCGAGCTTCTTCGTATCGAACCGCGCTGGTGATTTGCCGACCGCGTCCAGGTCGAACCATTCGATCGCCTGTTCACGACTGATGATCTCGTCGTCGCCGTGACCCCAGCCGAGGCGCAGCAGGTAGTTGAACAGCGCTTCCGGCAGGATGCCGAGTTCGTCGCGATACGCATCGACGCCCAGCGCGCCATGACGCTTCGACAGCTTCGCACCGTCGCCACCGTGGATCAGCGGGATATGTGCGTAGACCGGCTCTGGCCAGCCCATCGCACGGATGATGGTCAGCTGTCGAAAGGCGTTGTTCAGATGATCGTCGCCGCGAATGACGTGGGTTACGCCCATGTCATAGTCGTCGACGACGACCGCGAGCATGTAGGTCGGCGTCCCGTCGGACCGCAGCAGGACCATGTCGTCGAGTTCGGCGTTGGCGACGGTCACGCGGCCCTGGACCAGATCCTCGATCACCGTCTCGCCAGTGCGCTCCGCCTTGATGCGGACGACGAAGGGCTGGCCCTGGGGCGCCGTCGTCGGGTCGGCATCGCGCCAGGGCGAATTCAGGCGGAACGGGCGACGCTCCGCTTCGGCGGCCGCGCGGGCGACAGCGAGTTCGTCCTGCGTCATGTAGCAGCGATAGGCGCCACCGCGCGCGATCAGGTCGTCGACGACTTCGGCGTGGCGGCCGGCACGGGTCGACTGGAACACGGGTTCCTCGTCCCAATCCAGGCCCAGCCAGTTCAGCCCGTCGAAAATGACGTCGATCGCCTCCTTGGTGGATCGGGCCTTGTCGGTATCCTCGATCCGCAGCAGCGCCTTGCCGCCATAGTGGCGGGCGTACAGCCAGGCGAACATGCCGGTGCGGGCATTGCCGATATGCAGGTATCCCGTCGGCGACGGCGCAAAGCGGGTGACGACTTGGCGGTTGGTCGCCGGGGTGGAGGCGCGGTTGGCCGCGCCGGTTTCGGTGGTTGCGCTCACGCGCCGCTGCTCCCAGGATTGAGGACGAATGGCCAGTCCAGCCGAGCGGCGCCCTAGCATGGCCCTTTCCGGGCTTCAAATCGCCTGGCCGCCATGGCGTGCCGGGGGGGTGGAGCGCTGGCTGGAGGCGGAGCGCGATGCGCTGATACTCTGGCTGCCGGTCGTGCTGGCGACGGGGATTGCGGCGTGGTTCGTCCTGCCGAACCGCACTGCGTGGATCGGATGGATGCTGGCGAGCGTCGGTTTGACGCTAGGCGGTCTGGTGGCAGTGAAGGGAACCCGCGCCGGGCGGGTGCTGACGGTCGTCGGTCTGACGGCCGCGCTCGGATGTGCATTGGTCTGGTGGCGCGCGGATCGCGTCGCGGCACCCGTTCTGGCGCGGCCGGTGGTCGTCGCGGTAACCGGGCGGGTCGAGCGGATCGAGCCGCTTCCCGCGCGCGGGCTCACCCGGCTGACATTGTTCACCAAATCGGGCGCGGGATTGCCGCCTCGCGTCCGGATCAACATCGCCGATGCGGATATGCCGGACGGGTTGACCCGCGGGGCGCTGGTGACGATGCGTGCGCGACTGATGCCGCCGGCCCCGGCCGCCGTGCCCGGTGCGCATGATTTCTCGCGCGTGGCGTGGTTCGCCGGCATCGGCGCGACGGGGCGCGGGTTCGCGCCGGTTGCGATCCTTCGGCCCGGCGAAGCGGCGGAAAGCGACCTGCGCCAGCGGCTGTCGCGGCATATCCGATCGCGCCTGCCCGAGTCCGAAGGGGCGGTGGCCGCATCGCTGGCGACGGGCGATCAGGGGGCGATTCCGGACAGCGATGCAGAGGCGATGCGCCGTTCGGGTCTGGCGCATCTGCTATCGGTCAGCGGCCTGCACATCACGGCCGTCGTCGCCGCGACGATGATCGTGATGTTGCGCTTGCTCGCGCTCAATCCGTGGCTCGCCCTGAACGTTCGCCTGCCGCTGGTCGCCGCAGGCGCAGGCGCGATCACGGCGGTGGCGTACACCTGGTTGACCGGGGCGGAGGTTCCGACTTTGCGGTCCTGCATCGCGGCGCTGCTGGTGCTGGCGGCGTTGGCGCTCGGTCGGGAGGCCATCACCCTGCGGCTCGTCGCGGTCGGTGCGACGGTGGTGCTGGTGCTGTGGCCCGAGGCACTGGTCGGTGCGAGTTTCCAGCTGTCCTTCGCCGCCGTGACGGCGATCGTCTCGCTGCACGAACATCGCCGGGTCCGCGCCCTGTTCGCACCCAGGGACGAGGGGTGGGGTGCGCGTGCGCTCCGCGGCGGCGCGTCGCTGCTGCTTACCGGACTGGCGGTCGAACTGGTGCTGATGCCGATCGCGCTGTTCCACTTCCATAAGACCGGTCTGTACGGTGCGCTCGCCAACATCGTGGCGATCCCGCTGACGACCTTCGTCATCATGCCGGTAGAGACGCTCGCGCTGCTGCTCGACGGCCTGGGGCTTGGCGCGCCGATCTGGTGGGTGTGCGGTCAGGCGTTGGCGCTGCTGCTGTGGATTGCCCGGACCACCGCCGAGGCACCGGGGGCGGTCGCGGCCCTGCCGATGATGTCCCGGGGCGCGTTTGCCCTGATGGTCGGCGGCCTGCTGTGGATCCTGCTGTGGCGGACCCGGCTGCGGTGGTTGGGGGGCGTGCCAGCGATCGTCGGGGCGGGCCTGGCGCTAGCAACCCCGGCGCCCGATCTGATCGTCACCGGCGACGGACGCCATTTGGCGGTCCGGATGGATGACGGACGATTGGCGGTGCTGCGCGAGCGTGCCGGCGATTATGTCCGCGACATATTGGCCGAAGGGGGCGGGGTGGATGGCGACCTGCCGGTCATCGACGACATGCCGGCCGCGCGCTGCAACGCCGACCTGTGCCTCGCCCGACTGACCCGAGGCAGACGGACGTGGCGGATCCTTGCGACGCGCAGCACCTATCATCTCGATGCCGGCGCGCTGGCGTCCGCCTGCCAATCGGTCGATGTCGTCGTCAGCGAACGGCGGCTGCCGCGCACCTGCCGACCGGGCTGGTTGAAGCTCGATCGATCGACCTTGCGACTGTCGGGCGGGGTCGCGGTCGGCTTTGCCCGGCCATGGGTGCGGCGCGTAACCGACGATCGCGGGGAGCACCCGTGGGTCAGCCCGCCGACCG
>DASTEN010000249.1:0-6456 GCA_035709645.1 Sphingomonas sp. | reverse complement strand
AGGATCTGTTGGACCGCTTCCTCGACCGCGACCTGTCGGGATACTCGGTCGATTCGCTCGCCCGGCATCTGATGCTGGAACGCGCGGAATATGCGGCCGCGGCGCGTAAGGCCGATCGCATCAACCCGGTCGCAGCGATTGCGAACAGCGTGGCACGCGGGGATCTGCGCCGCCGCGTGCTGCGGCGCGGCGCGGCCTTTCGCGACCGGATGATCGCACACCTGCGCTCCGCCGGCGTTCAGGACGGCGAAGCCGTCATGCTGGTCGACCTGGGCTATGCCGGTTCGGTGCAGAACACCGTACAGCCGACGCTGGAGCGGCACATGGGCCTGACCGTCGCCGGCCGTTACCTGCTGCTGCGCGAACCGGTGCCGAGCGGGCTCGACAAGCGCGGGCTGCTCGATGTCGAAGTGTTCGGCACGCGGACGCTGAACGCTTTCACGGGCTACATCGCGGTCGTCGAACAGATGTGCAATGTGGAACAGGGATCGACGATCGACTTCACCGCCGACGGCACACCGATCCGTGAAGCCTATGAACCCAACCCTGCCCAGCACGCCGTTCGCGCGCCGATTCAGGCCGCATGCTTGGCGTTCGCCCGTCACGCGCGATCGGCCATGCAAAAGCGGCCCGTGTCCGACGATGGGATGGCGCGGCGTCGCATGGCGAGCGCCGTGCTCGCCCGGCTGCTGTTCCTGCCGATGCCCAGCGAAATCGCGCTGTTCCAAAGCTTCGAACACGACGACAATCTGGGAACGTCATCGGTGCATCGGATGCTGGACCCCGCGCATGCCGCCGACGGTCTACGGCGACGCGGGCTGGCCTATATCAATGGCGCCCAGCGCATCTACGTCCCCGCGGAAATCGCGCCGCACGGTCTGTCGCTCAGCCTGGCCTTGATGGCATCGACGCACCTCGGCCTCGATCTTCGCAACGGCGATTTTCAGGTCGGCGGCGTGGACGTGCCTGTCCTCCTCCTGAACGCGACCGAACAGACGGTGGTGCCCATCACGGCCTATCCGACGCATGACGGATGGTACCGCATCGCCGTCCCGGTGCCGCAAACGGGCGTCACGACCGCGATCCAGATCGGCGTTCACTGGTCGAGCGTCCAGATCGACGAAGCCTATTGGGTCGCAGCGGCGCATCAGGATCGCGATTTCGATCCCGCGACACAGCGCCTGCTGATCGCCGAACGGACGCCTGCGATGACCGTGCCGGATGCCCTGACGGAAGTCGCGCCGGGAATCTTCACGTGCGAAACCTCCGGCGTCGTCATCGTCCCCCCGCCCGCGCACGACGCACAGGTACTGAACCTGATCTTCCGTCCGCTCGCGCCGCGAGAAACAACACTCTCCCAACCGCGAAAGGTTGCCGCCTGATGTCCGACTATCCCTATTCGATGTCGCTGTTCGAAGACATCATCGTCGCAGCCCTGGATATCGCCGGGGTCCGGTCGATCGTCGAGATCGGCGCCGACTATGGCGGCATGTCGGGCGTTCTGGCAGAATACGCCCGCACCAAGGGGGATCGGCTGATCAGCATCGATCCCGCCGTCCACCCGGCCTTCCTGGAATGGCTGGCGCGCAATCCGGACGTCCGCCACGTCGCCGAGCCGAGCCTGGCCGCGCTGCGCGACCTGCCGGCGGCAGATGCCTACGTCGTCGATGGCGACCACAACTGGTTCACGGTGTACAACGAACTGACGCTGATCCGCGCGCAGGTCCGCGCCGACGGACGCCCGCTGTTCGTGCTGCTCCACGATGTGGGCTGGCCCTGTGCCCGGCGCGACTTCTACTATGCGCCCGAGCAGATCCCCGAGGCGTTCCGTCATCCCTTCAGCCGGACCGACGGTGCGGTGCCCGGCTGGCCGATGCTCGTTCCGGGCCACGGCCTGAACGGCGGAGACGTCCTGGCCATGGCCACGCGCGAGGGCGGACCGATGAACGGCGTACTGACCGCGGTCGAGGATTTCATCGAGAGCGCCGCGGGCGAAGGGGACGATCTGTGCTACGCGCATGTGCCGGGCGCCCTTGGTCTGGGCGTGATCTTCGATGCCGCAGCCCCCTGGGCATCGACGATGAGCGATCACCTGGTACCATACCACAACAACCGTCTGCTGATCGCGCTCGAGGAAAATCGACTGAAGAACTTCATCGATGCGCTGCAGGCGGAGCGCGCGCTGGCCGCCTGACAGGCTTAGCGGCGCGCTAAACCTATTTTTAGCGCCTGTGCGGGTAGCACTCGCGCTATGACGAACCTGCGCTACCCGCTGATCGCCCCCCGCCCTCCGCGACCGACCCTGCTTGGCGAAGGTCTGGCGCGGATCGAGGCTGCCGGAATCTACAGCAACAACGGCCCCGAGGTCTGCCGGTTCGAGGCGGCCGCGACCGAGCGGCTGTTCGCCGGGCGCGGCGATTGCGTGACGGTCGCCAACGCGACGCTGGGCCTGATGCTGGCCATTCGCGAGGCGGCGGAGCGGGTCGGGCGGCCGCGAGGCTATGCGCTGGTACCGGCCTTTACCTTTGCCGCCACCGCGCAAGCCGCGATGTGGGCGGGGCTGACCCCGCTGATCTGCGACATCGACCCCGGCGACTGGGCGTCCTGCGCCCGGCACGAAGCCGAACTGCTGGCGCGCTATGGCGACCGGATTTCGGTGGTCGTGCCTTATGCGACGTTCGGCAATGCGATCGACTTGACCTGTTACGGGAGGATAGCGCGCGACCACGGCGTCGGCATCGTGATCGACGCCGCCGCCTCGCTCGGCACGCTTGACGACGATGGTATCGGCTTCGGGGCGGGCGCACCGTTCGCGGTCGTCTATTCGATGCAGGCGACCAAGCCGTTCGCGGTCGCCGAAGGCGGCATCGTCCACACCGGCGATACCGCGCTTGCCGCCAGACTGCGCACCATGGCGAGCTTCGGGTTCGAGGCGCCGCGCAGCGCCTCGCTGCCCGGTTTCAACGCCAAGCTGCCCGAAGTGCTGGCGGTGATGGCGATGGCGAAGCTCGACGAGATCGAAGGCGTGAGCGAACGCCGCGCGACCGTCGAGGCTGCATATCGCGATTCCCTGGCCCCGCTGGGTCTCCAGACACCCTATGGCAAGCGCCGCGCGATGGGCTTCATGCCCGCGCTGCTCCCCGGGCATCTGGCGTCGCGCCGGGCGGAGATCATCGCCGCGCTTGCCGATCGCGGGATCGGCGCGGCAACCTATTTCAGCCCCCACCTGGGCGAACAGCCGCTGTTCCAGCGCGACGCGCAGATCGAACCGACGCCCGTCGCCGACGACATCGCCGCGCGCATCGTATCGCTGCCCGCAACCGACGGGATGACCGCGGCCGATGCGGTCGGCATCGCCCACGCGCTGCTGGAGACGATCGGCCTGTCGCGCGCGGCCCCGGCGCCGCGCATCGCGCCGGTCGCGCGGCTGCTGGTCGTCGGCGGTGGCCCGGCGGGCACCGCAATGCTGACCGCCGCGGCCAAGGCCGGCAAGCTCCGGGAGCTGTCGCAGGGCCTGATCCTGGTCGATCGCGGCGACGTGCTGGGCAACGGACGCCTGGGTAACTACGCCATCGCATCGGACAGCACCGCGCAGACGTTCCTGTCGGCGGTCGAGAACAATCCGGAACCTGCGATCGCCGCTCTGGCCGGCCATCCGACCGCGACCGCTGTCGGCGAATGGCGCGACAAGCTGGGCGTGCCGCTGGCGACCGCGGGACCGTTCCTGGCAGCCACCGGCGAGCGGCTGGCGACGCTTGTCTCGGGCTATGGCGGCGACATCTTCAAAGGGCATGAGGCGCTGAAGGCGGTGCGCGCGATCGACGGCATCTGGACCGTCCGGTTGCGCCGCCTGTCCGACGGCCACGAATTCGACGCGCGCGCGGAAAACCTGGTCGTCGCGACCGGTGGCCACCAGCCGCTCGACCGGCTGGTCGAACAGCGTGTCGCCGGCGAACGGCTGACCCACCGGGTCGGCGACCGGCTGCTGCAATCGGACGAAGTCCTGGCGCTGGGTGGGCTCGACCGCGTAGCCGACCTGCTGTCGGGCAAGCGATCGCCGCGCGTTGCCGTCATCGGCGGATCGACCAGCGCACTGACGACCGTCGCCTTGCTCCTGCGCTCGCGCCCCGGCATCCCGTTCGGCGCGGGCGGGGTCACGCTGCTGCATCGCCGCCCGTTGCGCCCCTTCTACCATTCGGTCGAAGCCGCGCATGCCGAAGGTTTCACCGACTTCGGAGAGGACGATATCTGCCCGGTGACCGGCTTCGTCTATCGCCTGGCCGGCTTCCGGCTGGAAGCGCGCGAGCTGGTGCTGCGGATGCTGGCGGTCGACGGGCGGGAGCCCGATCCGCGGGTCCGGATGCACCGCATCGGCGACGACGAGGGGCAGGCGCTCGACGTGCTGGATCGCGCCGACCTGGTCATCGCCGCTCTCGGCTATCGTCCGCGCGTCATGCCGTTGGAGGATGCCGCGGGTCGACCGCTGGCGCTGGCCGCCGACTGCGACCGCCCGATGGTCGACAGCTATTGCCGCGTGCTCGACGCCGACGACGCGCCCATTCCGGGTCTGTTCGGTATCGGGCTGGCTGCGGGCTTCATTCCCTCGGGCCGGCTGGGCGGCGAGGCCAGCTTCAGCGGTCAGGCCAACGGGCTGTGGCTGTGGCAGAACGACGTCGGTCAGTTAATCGTGGATGCCGTGCTGACCGGCGAGGCGAAAGCGCTGGCGGCATGACGGCCGCACCCACCGTCTCGGTAATCATGGCCGCCTACAACGGCGCGCATCTGATCGAAGAGACGCTGGCCAGCCTGACCGCGCAGACCTTCGGCGATTTCGAAGTGCTGGTGGTCGACGACTGTTCGACCGACGATACCCGCGCCGTCGTGCGCCGCTGGCACGATTCGCGCGTCCGGCTGATCGAAGCGCCGGTCAACGGCGGCCCGGTGCGCGCGCGAAACCTGGCCTTTGCCGAGGCGAGCGGGCGCTATATCGCGGGCCTCGACCAGGACGACATCTGCCTGCCCGACCGGTTCGCGACCCAGGTCGCCTATCTCGACGTGCATCCCGGCACGGTGCTGGTCGCCGCGACGGCAATCACGTTCGAGGGCAAGAAGGAACGCGCATCGCAACAGGCGACGAATTCGACGCCGGCGCTGATCCGCTGGCTGCTGCACGTCAAGAACCCGCTCGTCTGGTCGACGACGATGATGCGCGGCAGCGTCGCCCGCTCGCTCGATCCCTTCACCCGGCCCGACTGCCTCTACGCCGAGGATTTCGATCTCTATCACCGTCTGCTCGCGCACGGCGACGTCGCGCGGATCGACACGCCGCTGTTGCGCTACCGCGACCATCCCGGCGGCGCGTCCAACCGCTATCGCGAGACGATGCTGGCGAACAGCGGCGACGTGCTGGAGGGGGCCTGGCGCCCGTTCCTGGGCGACGATGCCGGCGGCGCGGCGACGCTGCTCGCGCAATATGTCACCGCGGGTGAGCCCTGCCCGGATCGCGCGACCCTGGTCCGCGTCGGCGCGCTGCTGAGTTCGCTGCAATCGACCTATCTGGCCGCCATCCCCCATGACGGCGAGAGCCGCCGGCTGATCAAGTGGGAAACCGCGCGGCTGTGGTGGCGCATCCTGCGCCATGCCGTCCGGTCGGGCGCAGTACCGGTGACCGACGCGCTGACGGTCCGCCCCGATCACCTGGGCCTGGGCTATGCGGGAATCGACGACCTGATGATGTCGGGGCTGGTCGGCGGCGCGCGGTCGGTGCTGTCGCGGCGGGTCCGCGCTTAGGACGACGTTAACTAACCTGCGATAGTACCTAACGGTCACACTCCAGCGAATGAGACCCGCAGCTTGGCGCCAGTCCCACTCCCCGCCCCGGCTGCCCCCCAGCAGCGCAACGACGAGGCCATCCGCGCCGTCGCACGCAGTTGCGGCCAATTGGCGGTCGGGTGCAGCGATGCGGCCGGCTATGTCGCCGGGGTGTCGGACGGGATCACCCGACAGCTCGTCGCGCTCGGCGAACTCGAAAAGGTGACGATCGCGCTCGACGCCGATCAACGCGACGTCGCCCGATCGACGAACGAAGCGCGCCGGCTGTCCGAACAGGCGCGCGGCACGCTGGAACGCGAAAGCGCGCAGATCGCCACCGCCGTGTCCGAATTCGGCGCGCTGACCGCGATGGTCGCAAGCCTTGGTGGCCGGATGACCGATTTCGCCGCAGCGATGGAACAGGTCCAGCGCGTGTCGAGCGCGATCGACGCGATCGCGGCCAAGACGAACCTGCTGGCGCTGAACGCGACGATCGAGGCGCAGCGCGCCGGCGACGCCGGGCGAACCTTCGCGGTCGTCGCTGCGGAAGTGAAGAAGCTTGCGCTGGAAACCCGTCAGGCGACCGACGAGATCAACCGCACGATGGAGACGTTCGTCGCCCAGGCCGACCATGTCATCCGCGAC
>DASTEN010000248.1:0-6460 GCA_035709645.1 Sphingomonas sp. | reverse complement strand
ACATTCGTCAGTTCTGCTCCATCCTCCCGGATGACCGATCACACCGACACGCCCGACGTTCCCTTCACCCCTGTTCCGTTGACCCGCGCCCGTCACGATGGCTGGTCCGCCGAACGCCAGCACCGCTTCATCGCCGCCCTTGCCGAAACCGGCAGCGTGAACGCCGCCGCGCGGGCTGTCGGATCGACGCGCACCAGTGCCTATCGCCTGCGCGCCCGCCCCGGCGCGGAGAGCTTTGCCGCCGCCTGGGACGCCGCGCTGTCGGGCGCCCGTGCCGAGCGGTTCGCGCTGCTGTTCGAGCGCGCGACCGCCGGCGTTCTCGTGCCGCGCAGGTACCGCGGCGAATTCGTCGGCACGCGGCATTTCCATGACAATGCGGCTGGGCTCGCGGCACTCCGCGACCCGCCCGAGCCGCCTCATCTACGGCAAAGGTGACAAAGGTGACAAAAGCGACAAAAGTGACGAAGGCTGACGAATTGACCGCGGTATCGCAACTTTTGACCCGATCGGCTCACCTCACCCCCCATTCGTGCTGAGCGTGTCGAAGCACCGTCCCCCTTTTCTGACCGCGTGCCCGGCGCACGAAGAAGGGCAGCCCGTCGACAGGCTCAGGGCGAACGGAATGGGCTGACCAAACCTTCGACAACGCGCCCTGGACCCCGTAGAGAACGCCGATAATGCCCGACTCCCTCGACCTCGGCGAACCCGCGCAGCCCAAGGGCGCGGCGTATCGCGTGCTTGCTCGCAAATACCGGCCACAGACCTTTCGCGAGCTGATCGGCCAGGACGCGATGGTGACCACGCTGGCCAACGCGATTCGGCGCGACCGGCTGGCGCACGCCTTTCTGCTGACCGGTGTCCGCGGGGTGGGCAAGACGTCGACCGCGCGGCTGATCGCCAAGGCGCTCAATTGCATCGGCCCGGACGGGCAGGGCGGGCCGACGATCGACCCGTGCGGGGTCTGCGAACCGTGCCGCGCCATCGCCGAGGGGCGCCATATCGACGTGATCGAAATGGACGCCGCGTCCCACACCGGCATCGACGACATCCGCGAGATCATCGAGGCGTCGCGCTATGCCGCGGTCAGCGCACGCTACAAGATCTACATCATCGACGAAGTCCACATGCTGTCGAAGGCCGCGTTCAACGGCCTGCTCAAGACGTTGGAGGAGCCGCCGGGGCATGTGAAATTCCTGTTCGCCACGACCGAGGTGAACAAGGTGCCGGTGACCGTGCTGTCGCGCTGCCAGCGCTTCGACCTGAAGCGGATCCCCGCCGAATTGCTCGCTGGACACTTCGCCGAAGTCGCCAAGGCCGAAGGTGTCGATGCCGAACCCGACGCGCTGGCGCTGGTCGCGCGGGCGGCGGAAGGGTCGGCGCGGGACGGCTTGTCGATCCTCGACCAGGCGATCGCGCACGCGGGAATCGAAGGCGGGGCGGTGACTGCGGACGCGGTGCGCGACATGCTGGGCCTCAGCGACCGCGGCGCCATCCGCACGCTGTTCGGCACGCTGCTGGAGGGCGATGCGGCGGGTGCGCTCGCCAATCTTCGCCAGCAATATGATCTGGGCGTCGATCCGACCGCGGTGCTGAAAACGCTGCTGGAGACGGTCCACGGTGCGACGCTGGTCAAGATCGGCGCGGATCTGAGTGCGGCCGGACAGGCGGCGGAAGAACGCGAGGCGCTGACGCAGTGGGCGACCGCGCTCAGCTTCCCCGCGCTCCACCGGTTGTGGCAGTTGCTGCTGAAGGGCCATGACGAGGTCGCGCGCGCCGCACTGCCGATCGAAACGGCGGAGATGGCGTTGCTGCGCGTCATCCATGCCGCGAGCCTGCCCGATCCCGGCGAACTCGCGCGGCAGATTGCCGCGGGCGGCGTGGCGACGCCGGCGATGGGTCAGGGGGCGTCGCCGGCGCCCGCCGCCCCGGCCGCGCCTGCCGCTTCGGCGGAGCCGGCGTTGCCCGCGGACCTGCGCGACGTGCACACGCTGCTCGACGGTGCGAACCGGATGCGGCTGGCGGTCGACGTGTGGCACCGGCTGCGCGTCGTCAGCTTCGCCTTTCCCGACATCATCCTCAGCAATCTGAACCCGCTGCCCGCCGACCTGCCCAAGGAATTGGCGACCGAGCTGCGTACGCTGACCGGCCGGGCGTGGAAGGTGACATTGTCGCCGACCCCGGGCGACCCCACCTTGGCCGAACAGAGCGCGGCGGCCGAGGATGCGGCGCGCGCGGCGGTGCTGGCGACCCCGATAGTCGCCGCGGCGCTGGTGGCGTTCCCGAATGCCGAGCTCAAGCAATTCAAACTGGCCGGAGGCAATCAGGCGTGAAGAGTATCGAAGACATCATGGCGATGGCGCAGAACGTTCAGGACGAGCTGCAGAAGGCGCAGGCCAATCTCGACACGATCGAGGTCGAGGGCGTGTCGGGTGGCGGTCTCGTCAAGGTGAGGGCGTCGGCCAAGGGGCGGATCCTGAGCGTCGACATCGACGACTCCTTGATGCAGCCGAGTGAGAAGCAGATGCTCGAGGATCTGGTCGCCGCCGCGTTCAACGACGCGCGGACCAAGGCGGATGCCGCATCCTCGACCGAGATGGGCAAGCTGACCAGCGGCCTGCCGCTGCCGCCGGGCTTCAAGCTGCCGTTCTGATACTGTTTCTCATGCGGAACGGAATGCCCGGATAAACCGTTGCGCGCGCATCGACTTTTGAAAAGAGGGGATGCGTAATGAGTGACGATCGGTACACCGAAACCACGACGACGACCGCGGCGCAGCCGCACACGACGACCGTCATCGAACGCCGCAGTGGCGGGGGCGGCGGACTGTTGGTCGGCCTGGCCGTGCTGATCGTCGTTGCGGTTGGCGTGTTCTTTCTCTTCACCCAGAACAGCAGCGAAAGCCGCAAGGACGATGCGATCGCGGGTGCCGCGAAATCGGTCGGCGACGCGGCGAAGGATGTCGGGGATTCGGCAAAGAAGGCCGTGGAGTAAGGCTGACGGGGGAGGGCTACGGCTCTCCCCGTTCCGTTCGCGCCGAGCGTGTCGACGCACCGCTCTTCGACCGCCGAGCAATGCCTGTTTGGTATGAAGTACGGTGCGTCGGCACGTCAGCACGAACGGATCTTGGTCAGGACAGGCTTACCGCAAACAGGCATCGAGACCCTGGTTGCGCACCACGGGAATCCGGCGCTGGATCAGTCCGGCATAGCGGCCGGTAAACCCGCGCGGCGCGATCCCGGCGCGCTTCTTGGGCAGGGGCAGGACCGCTGCGATCTGGGCGGCCTCCCGCGGACTGAGCCGGCCCGCCCCATGCTTGAAATAGCGCTGGGCGCCCGCTTCGACACCATAGGTGCCGATTCCCGTCTCGGCGACGTTTAGATAGACTTCCATGATCCGGCGCTTGCCCCAGATCGCCTCGATCAGAACGGTGAAATAGGCCTCCAGCGCCTTGCGGGCATAACCGCCGCCCTGGAACAGGAAGACGTTCTTCGCGGTCTGCTGGCTGATCGTCGACCCGCCACGGATGCGTCCGCCCTGGGCGTTGCGATAGGCGGCCGCGGCGATCGCTTTGTAGTCGAAGCCCGAATGGGAACAGAAGCGCGAATCCTCGGCGGCGATGGCGGCGCGGGGCATGTCCGGATCGATCCGGTCGAGCGACGTCCAGTCCTTCGTTACCCCGTGCCCCGACACGATATCGCCCAGCATCGTCCAGGTGATGGGCGGCGGCACGAAACGATAGACGACGGTCATGACCAGGCTGACGATCAGAAACGCGATCGGTAGCTTACCCAGCCAGCCGAGAACGCGGCGCACGGGGCTTCGGCGGGGGCGGGGCGGGCGAGCGGAGGCGGCCATGACGTGCCGCTGCTAGCGAGGCGCGGCGGCGGAGGAAAGGGCGCTACGTCGGTTTAACGGCTTTCGGATATGGAAGGCGCACGATGCGAACGCTGATCCTTCTCGCCGCGACGATGGTCGCCGTCCCCGCGCAGGCGCAAGGCCTCCGCGACTTCTGCGCCGACCGCCCGGGCCTGGGTACGCCGGCCTGTACGCTCGATCCGGGGCGGACGATGATCGAAGTCGGGCTGGCCGACTGGACGCTCGATCGCAGCGGACCACAGCGGACGGATACCGTCACCTTCGCCGACACGCTGATCCGCATCGGGCTCGATGCGAAGACGGAGGCGCAGGTCGGTTGGACGACATTCGGCATCCAGCGGCAACGCGACGCGGTTGCCGGGTCGGTCGATCGCAGCAGCGGCATCGGCGACGTCACGCTGGCGCTCCGTCGCAATATCAGCAGCCCCGACGGCACGGGCTTCTCGCTGGCGGTGATGGGTGTGGCGACGCTGCCGGCGGGGGGGCAGACGATCGGGGCGGGGGATTGGGGCGCGAGCCTGCTGGTGCCGGTGTCGGTCGATCTGCCGGGCAACCTCAATCTGCAACTGACACCCGAAATCGACGCCGCGGTCGATGAGGATCGGCATGGGCGCCATCCCGCTTATGGCAGCGTGGTTGGCGTGCAAGTTCCGGTCGGGCGGACCCTATCGGCCACCGGCGAGCTGTCGGTCTTTCGCGACGACGACCCGATCGGTCATGCAACCAAGTCGATCGCCGGGCTGTCGATCGGCTGGCAGAAAGGCCGAAACCTGCAATTCGACGCCGGGGCCAACGTCGGGCTGAACCGAACGACGGACGACCTCGAACTGTACGTCGGGATCGCCCGTCGCTTCTAGGCGGTCAGGCTGCGACCGGGATCATTCGATTGCCGCCGGCCAGGCGCATCATCGCCTTTTGCAGCTTTTCGAACGCCCGCACCTCGATCTGGCGGACGCGTTCGCGGCTGACGCCGTAGACCTGGCTCAGCTCTTCGAGCGTCTTGGGGTCGTCGGTCAGGCGGCGTTCGGTCAGGATGTGCTTTTCGCGGTCGTTCAGTTCGTCCATCGCGGTCACGAGCATGTCGTGGCGCACGTCGGCTTCCTGCGCATCGGCGACGATCTTGTCCTGCAAGGGGGCGTCGTCGGCCAGCCAGTCCTGCCACTGCCCTTCGCCATCCTCCCGCATCGGCACGTTGAGCGACGTGTCGCCGCCCATCGCCATGCGGCGGTTCATCGACGTGACCTCTTCCTCGGTCACGCCCAGGTCGGTCGCGATCTTGGCGAGGTGTTCGGGGCTCAGATCGCCTTCCTCGAACGCGTCGAGCTTGGACTTCATGCGACGTAGGTTGAAGAACAGCTTCTTCTGCGCCGCCGTCGTACCCATCTTCACCAGCGACCAGCTGCGCAGGATGAATTCTTGGATCGACGCGCGGATCCACCACATGGCGTAGGTCGCCAGGCGGAAGCCGCGGTCGGGCTCGAACTTCTTCACGCCCTGCATCAGGCCGATGTTGCCCTCCGAAATCAGTTCGGAAACGGGAAGGCCATAGCCGCGGTAGCCCATCGCAATTTTGGCAACGAGCCGCAGGTGGCTGGTCACCAGCTGCGCGGCGGCATCCGGGTCGCCATGATCCTGAAAACGCTTGGCGAGCATGTATTCCTGCTCGGGCGCGAGGATCGGGAATTTCTTGATCTCGGCGAGATAGCGGTTGAGGCTCGCCTCACCGCCGAGCGCAGGAATCGTCGCGGGGACGTTGCTGCTTTTTGCCATGATCGTCGTGTCCTCCTTGAGCGAACCATGCCGCACCGCGGCGAAGGTCCCAGACCTTATACTCGAAGCTGGTTGAACAGTTCCTGCATGTCGGCAGGCATTTCGCTTTCGAACGATAAAGCGACGCTTGTGATGGGATGAATGAACCCCAGCCGTGCCGCATGCAACGCCTGCCGATGGAAACCGAGCGTTTCCAGCAAGGCGCGATGGGATGATTTCGTCCGGCCATAGACCGGATCGCCGACCAGCGGATGGCCAAGCGAGGCCATGTGCACGCGCACCTGATGCGTTCGGCCGGTTTCCAGCCGGCATTCGACCAGCGCGGCGTCGCGAAGTTCACGAAGTTCACGCCAATGCGTGATTGCGTGCTTGCCTCCGCTCACGATCGCCACCTTCTTTCGGTTTTGCGGCGATCGGGCGAGCGGGGCATCGACCGTCCCTGCTTTGACGCGCGGCAGGCCCGAAACGATCGCCTTGTACCGGCGATCGATGCTGTGCGCCTTGAACTGGCGCGCCAGCCCCTCGTGCGTGCGGTCGGTCTTGGCCGCGACCATCAGGCCCGATGTGTCCTTGTCGATCCGGTGCACGATCCCCGGTCGGGCGACGCCGCCGATACCGGACAGCGAGCCCTGGCAATGGTGCAGCAGCGCGTTGACCAAAGTCCCGTCGAGATTGCCCGCCGCCGGATGGACGACCAGCCCGGCCTGTTTGTCGATGACGATCAGATGGTCGTCCTCGTACATGACGTTGAGCGCAATATCCTGCGGCTCGTTATGCGCGGGCGTCGGATCGGGCACCGCGATCGCATAGATCG
>DASTEN010000247.1:0-5610 GCA_035709645.1 Sphingomonas sp. | reverse complement strand
GCCAACTCTACGCCCTGTCTCTCGCCCGCAGCCAGCGGTGCGGGGCCCAGCATGCCGCCGAACGGGCTGCCGCTCATGCCTACCGCACGGCGGAACAACCCTCGCGCGGCCGGGCTGGTCTGGAGCAGCGCCACCGACATCGACCCGGCCGACTGGCCGACGATCGTCACATTGTCGGGATCGCCGCCAAAGCGCGCGATGTTGCGCCGGATCCAGTACAGGCCGGCGATCTGATCCATCAACCCGTAATTGCCCGACCGCCCCTGCTGTTCCCGGCTGAGCGCGGGATGGGCGAGGAAGCCGAGCGCGCCGACGCGGTACGCCAGATTAACGCGCACGACCCCGGCGCGGGCCAGCGGCTCACCCGAATAGTTTGCCATACTGGCGGATCCGATGGTGAAACCGCCGCCATAGATCCACACGACGACCGGGGCCTTTTTTGCCGCACGAGGCGCCCAGACGTTCAGGTACAGACAGTCTTCGCTGGTCGCCTCTTCGCCGAAATAATGGTTCTGTCGCGGACTGCGTAGCGGTTGCAGGCATTCGGGTGCGAAGCGATCGGCGTGATAGACGCCCGACCAGGGCGCGCGCGGTTGCGGCGGCTTCCATCGCAGGTCGCGAACCGGCGGCGCGGCGAAGGGAATGCCCAGGAACGCGTCGACGCCGGACGACAGGGCGATGCCCTCAACACGTCCGGCATCGGTCGTACGGACCGGTGCGGCGGGCTGGCTCTGCGCCGTCAGCGCCACCAGCGCGACGGCGGCAAGGGGCGCGCGCCACGTCATCGGCGCGGCACGCCAAGCGTTTTGTGGAAGAAGTCGAACGTCGCGTTGGTCGCCTTCAGCGTCGCGGCGCGGGTTTCGGCCGGCGTCTTGCCGATGAAGCTGTGATCGACGCCGGGAATGTAGATCGATTCGACCCGGACGCCGGCCTTGCGCAGGGCCGCTTCGCCAAGGCGCGACTGGGCGACGGGCACGACCTTGTCGTCGTCGCCGTGGATCAGCAGGAACGGCGGGTCTTTCGCGTCGATGTAGGTGACCGGGCTGACCGCGGCGATCTTGTCGGCGGGGCAGGGGCCGTCGCAGCCGAGCAGCTTGCTGCCCGCGGCGTTGCCATCGAGCGCGGCGGTCATGCCGCTGAAGTCGTAGACGCCGTACCACGTCACCGCGGCCTGCACGCAGCCATCGGCTGTCGCCGCCGGATCGAGGCCGGTGTTACGGCAGGTCACCGCGGTCAGCGCGGCGAGATGCCCCCCGGCCGACCCGCCCCACACGCCGACCCGCGTCGGATCGATGCCATAGTCGCCGGCCTTGCTGCGAAGGAAGCGCAGCGCTGCGTTCGAATCCTGCAGCTGCGCCGGGAAACGGGCCTCGCCCGAGAGCCGATATTCCAGGCTGGCGACGACGAAGCCTTCGGCGGCGAGCGATGCCAGCACCTTGGGGAAATCGGCCAACGCACCCGAATGGCGCGTGTGCCCGCCGACCCAGCCGCCGCCGTGGATGTACAGGATCAGCGGGTGCGGCCCCCTGGACGCGGGCACATAGATGTCGACGATCTGCGGACGATAGCCGGGGATCGTCTGGTAGACGACGTCCCGATATGCCTTCACTCCGCCCGGGAAGGAGACGGGGACCACGGGGAACCTGTCCTCGATCACCGGGGCGGCGGCGGTCGGAAACTGCCGGTCCTGGGCGTTGCCCGCGGTGGCGGCACTCACGGCCAGCAGGGCGCATAGCGTGCGTTTCATCGACGATCCTCCCACATGACTGTCCGGCCTTCCTCGGCCGGGACTTTCGAGCATCCTATCAACGCGATCGCCAACGGCAAAGCAAAAAGAGGAACTGGTTCGTAACACGAAATTTCGGTGTTATGGAAAACGCCGTTGCGTGCCTGTGCGCGCGGGCTAGACCGCACCTATGCCAACCGATCCCCATTCCGCCGAAACCGACACCGTTCCCGCCAAGCCCCGCCGCACCCGGGCGGAGGCCCGCGAAGCGGCGATCGATGCGATCCTGGACGTCGCGACCGAGGAGTTCGTCGAAAAAGGCTTGGCCGGTGCGCGAATCGACGAGATCGCCGGCAAGGCGACCAAGCGAAAGATCTATTATTATTTCGGCGGCAAGGACGAACTGTATCGCGCCGTGCTGGAGCGCGCCTATCGCCGCGTGCGATCGAGCGAGGCGGAGGTCGATATCGACAGCGGCACCGCGGTCGACGCGTTGCGCCGGTTGATCGAACATGACGTGCGCTATCACTCGCAGCATCCCGAGCTGGTGCGACTGGTGATGAACGAGAATATCCACCGCGCCGAACATCTACGCCAGATCGACGGGCTGCCGACCAACAACCGGCGGGTCATCGATCTGCTGGCGCGCATCCTGGAGCGAGGCATGAAGGAGGGGGCGTTCCGCGCCGGCATCGATCCCGTCGACCTGCACATGAACATGACCGCGCTCGCGTTCTACAACGTGTCCAACCAGTTCACCTTCGCGCACAATTTCGGAATCGACATGACCAGCGAAGCCGCGATCGACAAGCGCGCCCGCCAGGTCGGCGACATCCTGTTGTCGTGGGTCGGGAAGGCGTCCGATGGTTGACGGTTTAGAGTCAGTTGACAGGAACTAGTTCGTCACACTAATGATCGCTCATGACCGCCAGGACAGCCGGCGGCGTTGGGGAGGATCATATGCGACAGGCGCCGTTCCGCTTTGCGTTCACCACATCCGTTCTGACTCTGGCCGCAGCATTCGCGTCGTCCGCCGCCGCGCAGACCGTGCCTGCGGCCGATCCGGCTGGACAGGCTGCGCCGACCACGTCTGCCGAAGACGATGCGACAACCGCCGACGTCATCGTCACCGGCACGCTGATCCGCCGCGCCAACGACAGCTCGGCCAGCCCGATCGTGTCGGTCAGCGATGCGGCGATCCGCGAAACCGGCGCGGTCAACGTGGTCGATGCGCTGAACCAGATCCCCAGTTTCACCACGTCGGGGAACGGCAACACCGGCGGGCAGGGCACCGGCGGGCGATCGACTGTCAACCTCCACGGCCTCGGCTCCAACCGCAACCTGGTGCTGCTCGACGGCCGCCGCCTGCCGGTGTCGGACATCAACGGCAACGTCGACATCAACATCATCCCCGATGCGATCATCGGCGGGGTCGACGTCATCACCGGTGGCGCCTCGGCAGTCTATGGGTCGGACGCGATCTCGGGCGTCGTGAACTTCAAGACGGTGCGCAAGCTGGATGGGTTCCGCGTCGACCTGCAGAACGGCATTTCGGAACGCGGCGACGCGTATCGCTTTAACGGCTCGCTCGCCTTCGGCAGCTCGTTCGCCGATGATCGCGGTAACGTGGTCGCGGCGTTCAGCTATGCCAAGGCCGATCCGATCAACGGATCGACCCGCGCGTTCTTCAACGACAAGACGCCGTCGTCGTTCATCGGCAGCGGCACGTTCGTTCCCAGCGCGACCAATGCGCCGAGCAGCGCGACGGTCAACGGCGTGTTCGCAAGCTATGGCAACACGACGACGATCAACCCGCTGCTCAGCCTGGGCTTCAACAACGACGGCACGCTGTTCACCCAGACCGGGGCGATCAACTACAAGGGCGCCCGCGACAGCCAAGGGTATCTGATCGTCGCGAACAACGTCCGCATGCCGGTCGGCCAGCAGATCCAGTTCGCCAACGCGCTCGACCGCAAGACCGCGTTCCTGAAGGGCGATTTCCAGCTGACGCCGGGCCTGACCGCCTATGGCCAGTTCATGTACGTCGACCTGGCGGTCGACACCGAAAGCGGTGGTAGCCTGACGCAGTTCGGTGCGCTGACGACGGTGCCGGTAACCAATCCGTTCATCCCGGCAGCGCTGCGCACGATCCTGGCATCGCGTCCGAACCCGAACGCGGCCTTCACCTGGAACGGCCGCTACGTCGGCGTGCCCTACAAGAGCTTCCGAGAGCAGTACACGATCCAGCAGTATCTGGCCGGGCTGCGCGGCGACATCGCGCCGGGCTGGACCTTCGATGCCTTCGCGTCGTGGGACAAGTCGGCGCACCAGCTGGCAATCGGCAATGCGGTGGTGAAGAGCCGGGTGCAGACGCTGCTCAACGCCGCCGATGGTGGGGCGTCGCTGTGCGCTGGCGGGCTCAACATCTTCGGCGACGCCAATGCCCGGTCGCTGTCGGCGGCCTGCCGCGACTACATCACCAAGACCGCCTTCTCGCAGGAAGACCTGACCCAGACGCAGGTTCAGGCGCAGCTGAACGGCCGCCTGTTCGATCTGGGCGCCGGGCCTGCGCAGATCGCGGTCGTCGGCAGCTATCGCCGCAACACCTACGACTATGTGCCCGACAGCGATCTGCGCGCGCAGAACCTGGAATCGATCATCGCCTCCGCCCCGGCCTCCGGCACCATCAGCGTCAAGGAAATCGCCGCGCAGGTCGACGTGCCGCTGCTGTCGAACCGAGCATTCTTCGAGGAACTTGGTGTCGGCGCGGCCGTGCGCGTGTCCGATTATTCGGTGACGGGATCGGTCACCAGCTACGAGGCGGATGCCCGCTGGCGCCCGTTCAAGGCCCTGCTGGTCCGCGGCAGCTATCAGCGCGCCGTCCGCGCACCCAATATCGGTGAGCTCTTCACGCCGGCATCCGGCACCCAGCTGGTCATCGGCACGCCGCCTGCGTCGCTGGGCGATCCGTGCGACATCCGTTCGGGCGCGCGCACCGGTGCCAATGCCGCGCAGGTCAGCGCGCTGTGCGTTGCGCAGGGCGTGCCGGCGGCGGCCGTCAGCTCCTACACCTTCCCGACGACCGCAACCGGCCAGACGATCGCCGGCAACGTAGGACTGACGCCGGAAAAGGCCGATACCTACAACGTCGGCTTCGTCTTCGACGTGCCCGGCCGCGGCATCTTCGGCGACCTGACGCTGTCGGTCGACTATTACAACATCAAGGTAAAGAACGTCATCTCGACGGTGCCGGGCCTGACCGTGCTGTCGAAATGCTTCAACCTGGACGGCACGAACCCGACGTACAGCGCGACCAATACGTACTGCACCGCGATCCAGCGCGATGCGACGGGCCAGATCACGACGGTCAACACGCCCTATCTAAACATCGGCGGGCTCAGGACCGAGGGCGTCGAATTCCAGGCGAACTGGAGCGTCCCGACGCCGTTCCTGGGTGCCAGCAGCAGCGTGTTCGTCAATGCCGGGGTGGACTGGACGCGCAAATATGAAGTCCAGTTGCTGCCGGGCTCGGCATTCCTCGACTATACCGGGGTCAGCAACGGCGGCGCGCTGCCCACCAGCGTTCCACCGCGCGCGACACCGAAGTGGAAGGCGCTGACATCGTTCGGCTATCGCGGCGATGGCGGCAGCCTGGGCCTGCGCTGGCGGTATCAGGGGCCGCTGCGCGACGTGAGCGCGGTGCTGACGCCCGCCACCGCGCAGGTGGGGGTCCCGGCCTATGCGCTGTGGGACATGTTCTCGACGGTGAAGGCGGCGCAGGGTTTCGAACTGCGCTTCGGCGTCAACAACCTGTTCGACAAGCAACTGCCCTATGTCGCCAGTTCGCAGAACGGCACCGACGTCGCCCTGTACGACGCCGTCGG
>DASTEN010000246.1:0-2613 GCA_035709645.1 Sphingomonas sp. | reverse complement strand
CAGGACAATTACGTCGCGCAGTGGGGCGATGCGACCGAGAAGAAGCCGCTGCCGGCCGGCGTGGTCGCCAACCCTCCGCCGGAATACAGCTGGCCGACGTTCGATGCCGTCGCGACGCTGGACAAGGGCGATCCGTATGCGACCCGCGCGGGTTACAGTCGGGATGGCTGGCCTCTGGCGACGAATGGCCGCGAGGCGTGGATCCCGCATTGCTACGGAATGGTCGGCGTGGCGCGCGATCTGGCGCCCTCGACGGGATCGGGTGGTGACCTGTACGCCAATATCGGTCACGCGCCGCGTCATCTCGACCGCAATATCGCGATCGTCGGCCGCGTGATCGAGGGTATCGATGCACTGTCGACACTGCCGCGCGGGACCGGCGGCGGGCTGGGGCTGTACGAGGATCCGAAGCAATATGTCGGGATCGTATCGGCGCGGCTGGCCAGCGACCTGCCGATGGCGGAGCGCCCGCGCTACCAGTATCGCAAGACGGAGGGCGGACGGTTCGCAGCCTGGATCGCCGCGCGGGAGAACCGCGAGCCGCCGTTCTTCACGGTGCCGGCGGGCGGCGCCGATATCTGCAACGCACTGCCGCCGGTACGCAAGACGCCCTGACGTTCCGTGTAGGGTGGCGGTGGCGAGCGCGCGATGCGCGTGTGTCGCGGTAGTTTCGCCGAAGAGCGGTTGCCGACCGATCTGCGCCATCGTGACGGAGCCGGTTCGTGGCTACGCGCGAGGAAGGAGCGGAGCCTTGCCCGGTGACTGACGAGGGCGCCGTCACGAACCAAAATTGGCCCGCCCCGAAGGGGCTCCCGTCGCCGCTTGCAGGGGCTGGCCAGCCCCTGCTGCGGGCCGATCCTCGCCAGCAGCCGTCCTGACGCAATCGCGAGCGATGCAGATCGGTCGGAAACCGTTCTGGCCCGCCACCCCGTCAGACGAACCGGCTGCGTCGTTTCGCTGCCCGCTGTGGCGACCCTTGCGATTGCCTGAGCAAACGCAAGGCGCCCGAACCTTACCGCCCGATCCAGTCCGCGACCTGATCGGCCACTTGGTTGGCGGCCTGATTGATCGCCGGGCCGACGGTCGTCGCGTCGATCGGGGAGAGCGGTACGCGCGCTTCGAAGCGGCGCTTTTCGACCGGCTTGCCGCTATCGCGCTGCAACACCGCGTCGAACGTCACGATCGCGCTGGATGACACAGCGTCGATGCCGAAATTGCGCAGATCGCCCGCCAGGCTGGCGCCGGGTTCGCCCATAAGCCGCGTCGCGATGACGACGCGGCCCGTCCGGGTGGTGACCGCATCCGACATCAGCCGCGCGAACAGCCGATTGGGCGGCTCCACCCAACGCGTGTCCTTCACGTACGCGACGGCGGTGTCGCTCGACCGGACCGGCACGCGCAGGGTCGCGATTTCTTGCGGGATCGCGGGGGTGGCGATCGTCACCGTGCCGCCGCTTGCGACCTGGGTCTGGCCGACGGCGACCGGCTGGGCCGCGGTCAGCGTCAGCAACGAGGCGGGCGGCTTTTCACCGAAGCTGAGGCAGCCGCCGAGCGAGAGTGCGAGCGCGATGGCGCCGAGCGAGCGAGCTTTCATGGGCATTCTCACTTGTTGGGCTTGTAGTCGGGAAGCTTCGGCGAACCGATCAGCGAGCCGGCACCTTGCTGGTCGACCTTTTCGGCGACGGCGGACAGCGAGGCCGCCATGACCCGCAGGTCGTGCACCAGCTGGTTCACCTCCGGCAGGGTGTTGCGGCTGAAGCCCTGTACGGCGGGCTTCGCATCGGTGATGACGTCGTTGAGCGATTCCATGCTCTTCTGCGCCGATCCGATCGCCTTGTTGAGATTGGCCATCGCCGGCTTCACGTCGTCGGCCAGCACGCCGTTGGTCGTCTGCGCAAGATTGCCGATCTGTTCGGCGGCATTGCCGGCCTGCTGGATGGCAACGCGCGTCTGCGCCAGCGTTGCGGCGATTTCGGGCCCGCGATCGGCCAGCGCCTTGCTGAGGCGGTTGGTGTTGTCGAGAATGCCGGCGATCGATGCCTGGTTGCGGTCGCTGAGCAGACCGGTCAGCCGCTCGGTCAGCGTCGTCAGGCGTTCCAGCAGCTGCGGAGCGGAACTCAGCAGCGCGCCCAGGCCACCGGCCCGCGGCGGGATCAACGGAACGCCGAACGGGCAGACGCGCTGCGGATTCACCTCCGGGCAGACGATCGGCGGCGCACCGCGCTGGGCACCGTCGATCTGGACGGTGCTGGTGCCGGTGAAGCTGCCGACGACGGCCGCCGTCGCGCCCTGCAGCACCGGAGTCTCCGGTTTCACGGTCACGCGTACGCGCACCAGCTGCGGGTCGGGCGGGTAGAGCGCGATATCCTTCACCTGGCCGACCGGCACGCCCGAATAATTGACGACCGATCCGCGCGCCAGGCCATCGACCGCCTGCTTGAACAGGATGTCGTATTCCTTGTCTTCGGCCACGCCCATGCGCGACAGCCAGACGGTGAAGAGGGCGAGGACGAGCAGCAGGATCAGCACGACGCCGCCGACGAGAACATGGTTCGAACGGGTTTCCATCAGCCTGTCACCTGCTTGGGAGTATGCGCGCTGGTTTGCCCCTCC
>DASTEN010000245.1:0-2077 GCA_035709645.1 Sphingomonas sp. | reverse complement strand
GATGCAGGACGACGCGGCGATCGCGCGGACGCTGGGGCAGGGGGTGGTGGATTGACCAGGACGGATCGACATTCAATCCGCCGTGCGGGCCGCGACCGAGCAATACCCTGTCGTCACTCCCGCGCAGGCGGGAGTCCATATACGCTGGGCTCGCCAATCCATCGCAGACGTAGCGGCTATGGATTCCCGTCTGCGCGGGAATGACGAACATCCGGTGGAATCGGTGAAGCTCGACCGCCTTTAGTCGAACAGGCTCGACACCGACGATTCGTCGGCAATGCGGCGGATCGCCTCGGCCAGCAGCGGGGCGATGGTCAGGTGGCGGATCTTGGTCCCCTGCGCGATCACGTCGTGGTTGCCGATCGAGTCGGTGATGACCAGTTCCTCGAGCGCCGATGCCTCGACCCGCGCCACCGCGCCGCCCGACAGGACGCCGTGGGTGCAATAGGCGACGACGCCCACCGCGCCGGCCTGCTTGAGGGCGGCGGCGGCGTTGCACAGGGTGCCGGCCGAATCGACGATATCGTCGATCAGGACGCAGAAGCGCCCCTCGACATCACCGATGATGTTCATGACTTCCGATTCGCCGGCGCGCTCGCGACGCTTGTCGACGATCGCGAGCGGGGCGTTGTGCAGGCGCTTGGCAAGGCTGCGGGCGCGGACCACGCCGCCGACGTCGGGCGACACGACCATCAGGTTATGTTCGCCGAAGCGGGTCTTGATGTCCTCCGACATCACCGGCGCGGCATAGAGATTGTCGGTCGGGATATCGAAGAAGCCCTGGATCTGCCCGGCGTGGAGATCGACGCACAGCACGCGGTCGGCGCCGGCCTCGGTCACGATGTTGGCGACCAGCTTCGCCGAGATCGGGGTGCGGGGGCCGGGCTTCCGGTCCTGCCGCGCATAGCCGAAATAGGGGATGACGGCAGTGATGCGACGCGCCGATGCGCGCTTGAGCGCATCGATCATGATCAGCATTTCCATCAGATTGTCGTTGACCGGATAGCTGGTCGACTGGACGACGAACACGTCCTCGCCGCGGACATTTTCCAGCACCTCGACGAAGATTTCCTCGTCGGCGAAGCGGCGCACGCTGGCCTTGGTCAGCGGGATTTCCAGATAGTCCGCGATCGCGGTCGACAGGGGAAGGTTGGAATTGCCCGCCAGCAGCTTCATGGGTGCGCCCGTATCCATGATGGAAAGAATGGGTGCGCCATAGAGCGCGCGGACGAATTGTGAAACCCATGTGACGCCCGCGTTTGCGCCGATGCGACAAATGGGCGAGAGGGCGGGCATGACCGTCACCCGTTTCGCCCCCAGCCCGACCGGCTTTCTGCACATCGGCAACCTGCGCACCGCGCTCCACAACTGGATGTTCGCGCGGAAGGAGGGCGGCAGGTTCCTGCTCAGGATCGACGATACCGATGGCGCCCGCAGCGAGGAGCGGTTCGTCGAGGCGATCCGCCGCGATCTGGCGTGGCTGGGGCTGGTGCCCGATGGCGAGGAACGGCAGTCGGCGCGGTTCGACCGCTATGAGGCGGTGTTTGCGGAGATGGTGGCGAGCGGGCGGATCTATCCGGCCTATGAGACGCCCGAGGAGCTGGATCTGCGGCGCAAGATTTTGGCCGGGCGGGGGTTGCCGCCGGTCTATGATCGCGCAGCGCTGAAGCTGACCGACGACGATCGCGCGCGGCTGGAGGGAGAGGGGCGGCGGCCGCACTGGCGCTTCCGGCTGGAGGCCGAGCCGATCGAATGGGACGATATGGTGCGGGGGCCGCAGAAGTTCGACGGGGCGCTGCTGTCGGATCCGGTGGTGCGTCGCGCCGACGGGTCGTGGCTGTACCTGCTGCCCTCGGTCATCGACGATGCCGATATGGGCGTGACCCATGTCGTGCGCGGCGAGGATCATGTGTCGAATACCGCGACACAGATGCAGATGTTTCAGGCGATGGGAGCGACGCCGCCGGCCTTTGCGCATGAGGCGCTGCTGGTCGGGAACGAGGGCAAGCTGTCGAAGCGGCTGGGGTCGCTGGGCGTCGAGCATTTTCGGGGGGAGGGCATCGAGCCGGAGGCGGTC
>DASTEN010000244.1:0-2208 GCA_035709645.1 Sphingomonas sp. | reverse complement strand
GGCCGTAATCGATCATAACCGGCTGTACCTGAACGCCCGGCGGCGGGGGATCGAGCACCGCCAGCAGCGCGGGTTTGAAGGGCAGCAGGGTCTGTCCGTCGCCGGTCGTTCCTTCGGCGAAGATCGTGATCGACCACACGTCGGCCAGCGCGTCGCGCAGCTGCGCGATCTGTTCGGCCACCCCCATCCGTGCGGTGCGATCGACGAATAAGGTGCGGTTGAGGCCGCAGAGCCAGCCGATGACGGGTACCGCCTCCAGGTCCGATTTGGCGACGAAGGCGGTGCCGTTGCGCCCGGCCAGCAGCGGAATGTCGAGCCAGCTGAGGTGATTCGACAGGAATACGACATCGCGGCGAAGCGACCGGCCGATCGTGCGACGGCGCGCCCCGATGACCCAGGCGACCGCGGCGAGGAAATACATCGGCCAGGGCGAGGACAGGCGGAACAGCCGCCACAGGCCGTGGAGCGGAAGCGCGAGGATCAGCGCGAGCGCGATGCCGGACAGGCGCGTGGCGAAGCGGAGGTTCGCGGCGAGCGAATAACGGGGATAGAGGGCAGCAGCGGTCACGTTACGCCCGCCGCGGCAAAGCCGCGTCGTCGGACGGGCTCCCGCCCGCCGGCCGGGCTTGCCCGTCTCATGTACAGCTCTCGCTGCTCACGTGCCGCCTGCGCCTCACGCCTTTCGATCTAAGCTCACCCCGTACAATTCCATCCGGTGATCGACCAACCGGAAGCCCAGCCGCTCGGCGATCTGCTTCTGAAGCAATTCCAGTTCGGGATCGACGAATTCGATGACCTTGCCCGTCTCGACGTCGATCAGATGATCGTGGTGCGCCTCGGGCGAGGGTTCGTAGCGCGCGCGGCCGTCGCCGAAGTCGTGGCGGTCGAGGATCCCGGCCTCTTCGAACAGGCGAACGGTGCGATACACGGTCGCGATCGAGATGCCCGGATCGATCGCCGAGGCGCGTTCATAGACCTTTTCGACGTCGGGATGATCTTCCGCCTCGGACAGGACGCGCGCGATGACCTTGCGCTGTTCGGTGATGCGCAGGCCCTTCTGGTGACACAGGGCTTCGAGGTCGATCTTGCGAGGCATGCGCACGATGTAAGGGAAGCGCGCCCGCGTTGGAAGCGCAAGCGACTCGCAATTTGCGCCGCGCGAACCGTCAGCCGGTCAGGGGCAGCGCATAGGTATGCGCATCGAACGCTTCGCCGGTCAGCCCGCGGTAATAGGCGCGTCGCTGGCCGACCTGGGTGAAGCCGTGGGCGCGGTACAGGTCCAGCGCCGGATTGCCTGCGCGCATCTCCAGGTGCAGCCGTTCGGCACGCTTGTCGCGGGCGTCGGCGATGACGCTGCGCAGCAGGGTGCCCCCGATCCCGCGTCCGCGTCGCTCGGGCTCGACCGCCAGCAGCAGCAGTTCGCCGTCGCCGGCCACCGCGCGCGCCATCGCGAAACCGACCAGCGCCTCCCCTTCGCTCGCCAGCGTCAGCCATACGCCCTGCAGCGCCAGCATGCCGATGCACTGCGCCGACGACCATGCTTCGCCGAATCGCGGATCGAACGCCCGGTTCATGATGTGGACGACACCATTCAGGTCGGTCACGTCACCGATACGCAGATCGACCAGCCGCGGCGCGGTGCTCATCTGGCCGCCTGGGGCTTCGCATCCGGCGCGCGGCCGTAGATCGGGCGTGGCGGCAGGGTGCGCAGCGACGCGGGGAGCAGGATCGCGCGGGCGGCGTCGGGCAACGCCTCGACGCCGTCACGACCGGCCAGCCAGCGCACGCCGCTGCCGATCGCCGATCGATCGCCGATCGCGGCCAGCGCCGCGTCCGGCTTCAGCGAAGCGAGCGCGCCGGCGGGGGCGAGGGGGCGGTCATAGGCTTGCACGAACAGCTCACCGTGCCCCCCTTCGAGGATGACGGCAAGACCCTGCCAATCGGGTTTGTCGGCAAGGCCCGCCGCCGCGATGAGCGCGGTCGAGGTGTAGCCGGTCACCGGCACGCCCCAGCCGATCCCCAATCCCACCGCCGCGGCGATCCCGACGCGGACGCCGGTAAAGCTGCCGGGACCGCAATCGACCAGCACCGCATCCGCGCGCCCGCCGCCTGGCAGTTCGGCGATCATCGGCACCAGCCGTTCGGCATGGCTGCGCCCGACGACCTCGTGCGCGGCGGCGATCACCCCGGTGTCGTCGATCAGCGCGA
>DASTEN010000243.1:0-2739 GCA_035709645.1 Sphingomonas sp. | reverse complement strand
AAGGATCCGCAGGGCCTGGAATTCGTCGACCTCGGAAATATCGATCTGGTCGGTCTGTACGACAGCTATGCGGCGGCCGAGGATGCCTGGCGCGGCGCGGCGCAGCGCACGGTCGACGATGCCGAAATGAAATATGTGGTGGTGCACCTCCACCGCCTGCTCGAACCGGAACTGCCGGCGGCGTAAGGGTCGCCGGGACGACCAGAGCAGGCAAGGTCCGTTCGTCCTGAGTAGCCATTGAGCTTGTCGAAATGGCGTATCGAAGGACCGCGTGCGGCAGGTACTTCGATACAGGTCTTCGACTTCGCTCACCCCTACTCAGTACGAACGGACATATGCTAATTCGGAGCGTCGGTTTTCAGCACCCGCCCATCCCAACGCCACCGCAACAACGGCCTCAGCAACACCATCCCGACAACAAACCCGCCGGCATGCGCCGCCCCGGCGATCGGCATCTCACTCCCCGCACTCGCCCAGCCGATGGCAAGGTTGAGTAGCGTCCAGCTCACCCCCAGCCACACCGCATGCACGACATGCGCCGGCACCGGCCCGATCGCCTTCGCCTTGCCCCCGCCGAACAGCAGCGCATAGGCCCCGATCAGCGCCGAGATCGCGCCGCTCGCCCCGATCATTGGCGCAGGCGAGGTCGGCCCGGCCAGCCACTGCGCGGCGACCGACGCATAGGCACCGACCAGCAGCAGCACGATCACCCCACGCAGCCCGACCGCCCGCTGCGTCGGCGTACCGACGATCGCAAGGCTCAGCAGGTTGAAGCCGAGGTGCAGCCATCCGTCATGGATGAACGCGGCGGTGATCGGCGTCAGCCACACCGGAAAGAACGGCGCAAACCCCTCGATCGACGCAATATCGCTGGTCATCCGCAGCGGCACGAAGCCCGCCGCGATCGCCGCACTCCACACACCGCCGGACAGGATGATCCAGCCACTGACCAACGCAATCAACCCGCCGATCACGAGGATCGACGGGGAAGGACGCCGTTCGAACCTCGCGGTTTAGATGAACTCGATCTTCGAGATCTGGTAATAGCGGTCGCCCGACGGCACCGTCACCTCGACATCATCATCAACCTTACGCCCGATCAGCGCGCGGCCCATCGGCGAGTTGTACGAGATACGACCCGACTTGGCGTCCGCCTCGGTCTGACCGACGATCTGGTAGGTGATCGCCTTGTCATCCTCGTCGAGCAGCGTGACGGTCGCGCCGAACACGACCTTGTCTCCCGACAGGTCCTTGGGATCGATGACTTGCGCGCGCGACAGCTTGTCCTCGATATCGGCGATCGACGCCTCGATCTGGCCCTGCCGTTCCTTCGCCGCATGATATTCGGCGTTTTCCGACAGGTCGCCATGCGCGCGGGCTTCCTCGATCGCATCGATGATCTGCGGCCGTTCGACCTTCAGCTGCTTGAGGTGCGCCGTCAGGCGATCATAGCCCTCTTGCAACATCGGCATCTTTTCGACCGTCGCCATCGCGCCGCGCGTCCCTTTTTATATTGCCCCCCGTACAGGCGGACCAAAACGGTCCGCCTGTACGCAACGTCATCGCTGATGGGGATCAGTTGTGCGATTGCGAATAATAGGACTGCAACGGCCGCACTTCAAGGGACCGGGCACCCAGCGCCTGAATGGCCTGCGCCACCGCGACGCTGGCCGGCGCCGTGGTGAAATAGGGCACCTTCTGCGACTGCGCCGACGCGCGGATCGATTCGGAGTCCTTCAGCGACTGCCAGCCTTCGGTCGTGTTGAAGATCATCGCGATATCGCCGTCGAAAATTTTGTCGACGATATGCGGCCGACCCTGTGCCACCTTGTTCACCCGTTCGACCGGCACGCCGTTCTGGGCGAGATAGTCGGCGGTCCCACTGGTCGCGACGATGCGGAAGCCCAGTTCGACCAGCAACTGCACGCCCGGCAGGATCACCGGCTTGTCGCTCGACTTGACCGACACGAAGACCGTGCCACTCTTGGGCAGGACGATGTTCGCACCCATCTGCGCCTTGGCGAAGGCGGTGGCGAAATCGCTATCGATCCCCATGACTTCGCCGGTCGACTTCATTTCCGGCGACAACACTGGATCGACGCCGGGGAAGCGACCCCAGGGGAATACCGCTTCCTTGACCGCGACATGGTCGATGTCGCGATCTATGGTCTGCAGATTGGCCAGCTTCTCGCCCGCCATCACCCGCGCCGCGATCTTGGCGACCGGCGTGCCGATCGCCTTGGCGACGAACGGCACCGTGCGGCTGGCGCGCGGATTGACCTCGATCAGATAGACCTTGCCGTCCTTGACCGCGAACTGGATGTTCATCAGCCCCTTGACGCTCAACGCCTTGGCCAGCGCCACCGTCTGCCGCTCGATCTCGGCAATGACCTCGACGGTCAGCGAATAAGGCGGCATCGAACACGCGCTGTCGCCCGAATGGACGCCCGCTTCCTCGATATGCTGCAACACGCCGGCCACGACCACATCGTCGCCATCGGCGATCGCATCGACATCGACCTCGATCGCGTCGCGCAGATACTGGTCGATCAGAACGGGCGAGTCCCCCGACACCTGCACCGCCGTCTGGATGTAATCGTCGAGCTGCCCCAGCGAATCGACGATCTCCATCGCCCGCCCGCCCAGCACATAGCTCGGCCGCATAAGCACCGGATAGCCGATCCGCTCGGCGATCACCGCCGCCTCGTCGCGGCTGCGCGCCAGGCCATTGGCCGGCTG
>DASTEN010000242.1:0-2249 GCA_035709645.1 Sphingomonas sp. | reverse complement strand
ATCCGCCCGATCCTTCTTGATGCCCTCGCCGATCTCTTGCAGCGCATCTTCCGGCACGCCATTCGGATTGTCGTCAGTCTTGAGCATGTACGGCACGATCGACCCGAGCAGTGCCGCCGACACCACGCCCTTGCCGCCATGGCGCGACATGTACCGCGCGACTTCGCCACCACCCATCGAAAAGCCGACGAGGGTCACGTTCTCGATCGCGCCGGTCGCCTGCAGCACGTCGGCCAGGTCGTCGGTCAGCGTGTCGTAGTCGTACCCGTCCCATGGCTGGCCCGACCGGCCGAAGCCGCGGCGGTCATAGGCGATCACTCGGAACCCCGCATCGGCCAGCGCCATCGCCTGCGCGTCCCACATGTCCGACGACAGCGGCCAGCCATGGATCAGGACGACGGGACGACCCGTACCCCAGTCCTTCACATAGATGTCGGTGCCGTCGCGGGTTTTGACGTAAGGCATGGATAGAACTCCGTTGATGTGTGTGCCCAACGGATCGCGAGTCTGCCCGTTCCCATGCGGGCCCGCGCCCGAGCCGCCGTTCAGCCGATAGAGGTGGCGAAGGAGGGATGGGTTGCTGCAATGCAGCAACAGGCGTATAGGACCAGCTTGGTGCTTTTAGCTGCGAATTGTCCGATGTCCGAAGAACCCACCGGCCCCGTTCCGACCCTGTTCGCCGCGATCGTGAAGCAGCTTTGCGTGAATGCCACCTACAATCGCGACAAGATCGTGCTGGCGCCCCACGTCGCCTATACCAAGCATGGCGAGCTGTATGTCGATGCGATCACGGTCGCGCGCAACGGCATGCTGCCGCGGGAGGAAAAGCTGGGCAGCTTCAAGGTCACCGGATTGGGCGAGCCCAAGCTGACCGGCCGCGCCTTTACGATCAGCAGCCTCTACGAGCCCGAGGCGGAGCGATATGTCGGTTCGACGCTGGTGGCGGTGGAGTCGGTCGCCGCGGCGTAATCGGTATAGGTCGGCGTATAGTCGTCGCCCGACATCGCTGCCGCCGGTTCGACGGGGCGGGACCGGGCATAGGCCGGTGAGCCGCGATCGATCGGATAGGCGTAGAATCCGCTGGTATCGGCCATCGTCCAGTGCGCGGTGCCGACGCCGGCCATCGCGCTCAGCGCCAGGCCCATCCCCACGATCGCCGCCGTCCGCAGAATTCCATCGGGTTCCAGTCGCCGCATCGCGTTCGTCCCTGTCAACGTGCTGTTTTGCTGGACGCGGGCGCCGTCCGATGGTTCCGAACGCAGCGTAAGTCGTTCAAAACCGGTTCAGTTGCCGACGGGCAAATCGCGATCCGCTGGCGCGGCTTGCCCCGCCGCGCACGGGCAGATATCAGCGGCCCGACCCCTATCAGAAGGGCCGTGTCAGGAGATTCCGGATCATGAAGTCTATCTCGAAGCTTGCGCTGGCCGCCATGCTGTCGACCGGCGTGATGTCGACCGCCATCGCGCTTCCGGCCGCGGCGCAGAAGAAGAACGACAAGGCGGTGCAGGGCCCCAAGTTGTCGGACGCCATCCGCAAGCCGCTGGCGGCTGCCCAGGCCGCGCTGACGGCCAAGGATTATCCGACCGCATTGGCGCAGACCGCCATCGCCGAACCGCTGGCGACGACCGACGAGGAAAAATATTTCGTCGCCGCGATGCAGTTGCAGGCGACCGCGCCGTCCAACGACCTGCAGAAGCTGGCGCCGATCCTCGACAGGCTGATCGCCAACCCGAAGACGCCGCCGGCGGCGCTCGGCCAGTACAATTTCCTGCGCGGTGAGGCGGCGTTCCAGAACAAGAAATATGCCGAGGCGCTACCCTATCTGAACAAGGCGCAGGAACTGGGGTACCAGAACGAGGCGCTGCAACTGCGGATCGCATCGGCCAGCATCGAAAGCGGCAACACCGCCGGTGGTCTGGCCGCGATCGAAAAGACGATCAACGACGAGATCGCGGCGGGCAAGAAGCCGTCGGAAGATCTGTACAACTATGCGCTCGGCAAGGTCTATCGCAAGGATCCGGCGGCGACCGCCCAGTGGTCGATGCGCAAGCTGAAGGCGTATCCGACCGCGAAGAACTGGCGTGAAGCGCTGCTGATCTATCGTGACGGCGGCGCGAAGCTCGACCGTGGTCAGCAGATCGACCTGTTCCGCCTGATGCGCGCGACGAAGTCGCTCGCCGACCGTGGCGACTATCTGGAATATGCCGACCTGACGCTGATCGGCGGCTATCCGGCCGAGACGAGGGCTG
>DASTEN010000241.1:0-5255 GCA_035709645.1 Sphingomonas sp. | reverse complement strand
CGCCTGGCTCACCCCGCTTCCGCGCCCGGCGATCGTCACCGATCGTCTGCCGACCCGCGAGGAAGCGGTGCGGATGGCCGAATATGTCTCCGCCGCGCAGATCGCGGCGATGGCGGCTAAGCCCATACCCGTATCGACCGGCGGGGCGCTGGATCACATGTCGTCGAACTGGGTCTCGGCGGCCTATTATGTCGGCGCGGCGCGGCTGGCGCGGGTGTCCGACGATCCGCGGACGTTGCGTTTCCTGACCGCGGTCGCCGAGCATTACAACTACAGCGTCCGCGGTGCGAAATCGGGCGCGACGATGCTGAACGCCGACGATATCGCGATCGGTGACCTGTACGCCGAACTCTATTCGCGGCGGCGGCAGGAGGGGACGATCCTCCCGCTTCGCCAGCGGCTCGACTGGCAGGTGCCGCATCTGGCGCGCAGTACCGAGACGCCGGCGCTGATCTGGTGGTGGTGCGACGCGCTGTTCATGGCGCCGCCGGTGCTGGCGCGGATGTCGGCGATCACGCGCGACCCGAAATACATCGCCGCCGCCGACAAGGAATGGCGCCGGACCGCCAGGCTGCTCTGGTCGCCGCAGCACCGGCTGTTCTTCCGCGACGCGCGTTTCCTCGATCGCAAGGACGCCAACGGTCAGCCCGTGTTCTGGTCGCGCGGCAACGGCTGGGTGGTCGGCGGCCTCGCGCGCTGGCTGGAGGCGATGCCGGCCGATTATGCGGGCCGCGCCTATTACACCGACCTGTTCCGCACGCTGATGGCGCGCATCGGTGAGGTGCAGCGGCCGGACGGGCTGTGGGCGGCCAGCCTGCTCGCGCCCGAGGCGTACCCCGAAGCCGAAACGTCGGGCTCGGCCTTCTTCGTCTATGGCATGGCGTGGGGAATCAACCACGGGCTGCTCGACCGCGCGGCCTATCTGCCGCGGGTGATGAAGGGGTGGGCGGCGCTCAATCGGCAGCTGACGCCCGATGGTCAGTTGGGTGCGGCGCAAAAGACCGGGGACCAGCCGGTTCACACCCGGCCGGAGGAAACCGGCCCCTATGCCAACGGCGCATACATTCTGGCCGCGTTGGAGATCGCCGATCTGAACGGCCCGGTCCAGACATTGCCGCAGGCCGAGCCCGGCCCCGACACGCCCGCGCGGATCGCCGCGACCACGCCGCAGCCGCCCGCGCCCGCCACCATCGTTGGTGCTGCGGAACAGGCGCGGCGCGCCGAGGAAATGGCGGCGGTGGCCAAGCTCAGCTACGAACCCGCAGCGCTCGGCCGCGCGCCCGAAGTGGCCCCGCTCGCGCCCCCGCCGCCCGCCGAACAGCGTCGCCGTGCGGTCGCCCGTTTCGCGCCCGACCGGCTGGACGACCTGTTGTGGGAAAACGACCTGGTCGCGCACCGCATCTACGGCCCCGCACTGGAGGCGAAGGAGCCTCCGTCAGGATCGGGCATCGACGCCTGGGCCAAACGCGTGCGCTGGCCGTTCATGGACCGGCAGCTGAAGTTTCCCAATTACCACACCGACCGCGGCGAGGGGCTGGACTTCTACGACGTCGGTCGCACGCGCGGCGCCGGAGGTCTGGGCATCTGGTACCAGAACAAGCTGTGGACCAGCCGCAATTTCTCGACGTATCGCATCGCTCAGACGGGTGGCGACATTGCGCGGTTCAGCGTCGACTATCGACCCTGGCCGGTCGATGTCGTGCGCAAGGTGTGGGAGACGCGTGAGTTCTCGCTGCCGCTCGGCACGCATTTCACACAGATGCGATCGACGCTGCAATCGGACAGCAAGGACCCGCTGATCGTCGGCATCGGCATCGGCAAGGTCGGTGCTGCGGGCACGCGGCCGACGGTCGTCCGTGACCAGGCGAACGGGCGGATGATCTTCTGGGGCGCGGAAAATGCCGATCATGGACGGCTGGGACTTGCGGTTCTGGTCGACCCCAAGATGGTCGTTGGCTTCGCTGAGGATGCGGAGAATTACCTGATCCTCGTCCGCGTGACGCCCGGGCAGCCGTTCACCTATTACACCGGCTCGGCCTGGGATCGCGGCGGGGACGTGCCCGACCAGGCGGCGTGGGAGGCGATGGTCGCGAAGGAGAAGCCCGTTTTCTGACGATTGAGCGCGGGCGATCGCAGGCGTATGGGACGCACGTGTCCCCGACCCCGCTGCCCTACCGCGTCCTCGCGCTCTACCGCTTCACGCCCTTTGCCGATCCCGCGGCGATCAAGCCGGCGTTGCTTGAGGTGTGCGGGCGGCACGACGTCCACGGCACGCTGCTGCTGGCGACCGAGGGGCTGAACGGGACGATCGCCGGCAGCGATGCCGGCGTGCAGGCAGTGCTCGATCATCTGCGTGACCTGCCGGGCTGTGCCGACCTGTCCGGCCGCGAAAGCCGCGCCGGGACCGCGCCGTTCCACCGCATGAAGGTACGCATCAAGCGCGAGATCGTGACGATGGGGGTGCCGGACGTCGACGCCTCCGACGCCGGCAATTACGTCGCGCCGGAGGACTGGAACGCGCTGATCGCCGATCCCGATACCGTCGTCGTCGACACGCGCAACGCGTACGAGGTGCGGATCGGCACGTTCGCCGGCGCGGTCGATCCCGCAACCGACAGCTTCCGCGACTTCCCGGCGTGGGTGCGCGAGAACCGCAGGCGACTGGAGGGCAAGCGGATCGCGATGTTCTGCACCGGCGGCATCCGCTGCGAAAAGGCGACCGCGCTGGTGAAGGCGGAAGGCTTCGCCGACGTCCACCATCTGCAGGGCGGCATCCTGAACTATCTGGAACATGTGCCGCCCGCCGAGAGCCTGTGGCAGGGCGAATGCTTCGTCTTCGACGAACGGGTCGCGGTCGGCCATGCCCTTAAACTCGGCACCCACGCCCTATGCCGCGCCTGCCGGATGCCGGTCAGCCCCGACGACCGCGCGTCACCGCTGTATGAGGAGGGCGTCGCCTGCCCTGCGTGCCACGACCAGCGGGACGCAACCCAACGCGCAGGCTATGCCGAGCGGGCGAAGCAGGCAGCACTCGCCGAAGCGCGCGGCGAGCGGCATGTGGGGCAGCGTCGACCCTAACACCTGTCGTTCGTGCTGAGCGAAGTCGAAGCACCGTACTTCGTGCCGCGAGCGGCTGGCGGGCGTATCGAAGAAGCGTGCTTCGACTTCGCTCGGCACGAACGTATTGATCAGACCGTGAAGCTCTCACCGCACCCGCACGCGCCCTTGGCGTTCGGGTTGTTGAACACGAAGCCCGCGGCGAAATCATCCTCGACCCAGTCCATCGTCGATCCGACCAGGTACAGCACCGACGCGCCATCGACGTACAATGTCCCGCCAGGCGTCTCGATCGCTTCGTCGAACGGCTTGGCCTCGGTCACGTAATCGACCGAATAGGCGAGCCCCGAACAGCCGCGCCGCGGGGTCGACAGCTTGACGCCGACCGCCCCGTCGGGCGCGCGCGACATCAGGTCGGCGACGCGAGCCTCCGCGCCGGGGGTCAGGTTCAATACCGCAGGACGCGGGCGGGCGGTGGTAGCCATTACTTCCTCCTGAAGCCCCTCCCCTTCAGGGGAGGGACTAAGGCGCTTACAACATTCCCAATTCGAGCTTCGCTTCGTCGCTCATCTTCGACGGGTCCCACGGTGGATCCCAGACCAAGTTGACGTCGACCGTGCCCACACCCGGCACCGCGCCGACGCGCAGTTCGACTTCGGCGGGCATCGATTCGGCGACCGGACAATGCGGCGTGGTGAGCGTCATCGTGACGACCGCATGCCCGTCGTCGGTCACCTCGACATTGTAGATGAGGCCGAGCTCATAGATGTTCACCGGAATCTCGGGGTCGAAGATATCCTTCAGCGCGGCGATGATCCCGTCATAGGTCTCGCCCCCGGGCTCGCCGGCCTTCAGGCCCTGCGGCTTTTCCGCGAGGAAGCCGGACAGGTAATCGCGCTTCCGCTCGCTACTCTCGACCGCATCCTCGACCCGCGCGCGCGGTGGCGGGGCCACGGCATCCACTTCCTCGACAGCGAAACGCTCGCTCATCCGAATATCCTCGTTACTCGCTCGATCCCCTTCACCAACGCCTCGACGTCTGCGGGGGAATTATAGACACCGAAGCTCGCCCGCGCGGTCGACGGCACGCCCAGCAGGTCCATCAGCGGCTGCGCGCAGTGGTGCCCTGCGCGGATCGCCACCCGGCTTTCGTCCAAGATGGTGCCGATGTCGTGCGGATGCACCCCTTCGATCGCGAAACTGACGATTCCGGCCGAATCCTCCGGGCCGAACAGCGTGACCGAATTGATCCCCGACAGCGCGTCGCGCGTCGCCCGCACCAGGGCGGTTTCGTGTGCATGGATACGGTCGAGCCCGATGTCGCTGACGTAATCGATCGCAGCATGCAGCCCAAGCACGCCGACGATGTGCGGCGTCCCCGCCTCGAACCGGGTCGGCGCTGGAGCATAGGTGGTACGCTCGAAGCTCACCCGGTCGATCATCGACCCACCGCCTTGGTACGGCGGCATTGCGTCCAGCAGCTTGGCGCGGCCCCAGAGCACGCCGATGCCGGTCGGACCGTAGAGCTTGTGCCCGGAAAAGACGTAGAAATCGCAGTCGAGCGCGCGCACGTCGACGCCGAGGCGCGCGACCGACTGGCAGCCATCGACCAGCAGCTTGGCGCCAACGTTGTGGGCAAGATCGGCCGCGCGACGCACGTCGAGGACCGAACCGAGCACGTTCGACACATGCGCCAGCGCGACCAGCCTGTGGCGCTCGGTCAGCATCGCCGCCATCGCTTCGAGGTCGATGCGGTGGTCGGCGGTCAGCGGCACGACGTCGATCGCGAGGCCCCTGGCTTCGGCGACCATCTGCCACGGCACGATGTTCGAATGATGCTCGAGCGCGGAGAGAAGGATGCGGTCGCCGGCCTGAAGCTGCGTGCCGGCCCAGCAGTGTGCGACGAGGTTGATCCCCTCGGTCGCGCCGCGGACGAACACGATCTCGCTTTCGTCGGCGCCGATAAAACTCGCGACGCGGCGACGCGCGGCCTCATAGGCCAGCGTCATGTCGGCCGATCGCTGATACACGCCGCGGTGGACGGTCGCATAATCCTGCGCATAGCCGCGGGTGATCGCGTCGATCACTGCCTGCGGCTTCTGCGCGGTGGCGGCGGTGTCGAGGTAGGCCCAGCCTTCCGGGATGGCGGGGAAGTCGCTTACGGTATCAAGCTCCTCCCCGGCACGGGGAGGGGGACC
>DASTEN010000240.1:0-2323 GCA_035709645.1 Sphingomonas sp. | reverse complement strand
GATCCGTGCGGCCAGGGCGGCGAAGCGCTCGCGCACCTCTTGCGGGGTCGCATAGCCGACGGTATCGGGCACGTTCAGCGTTCGGGCGCCAGCGTCGGCGGCAGCCTCCAGCACATCGGCCAGAAACTCCGGCTCGGTGCGGAAGGCGTCCTCGGCCGAGAACTCGACGTCGTCGAACAGGCTGCGGGCGTATTCCACCGACCGTACGGCCGTTGATAGCACCTCATTGGTTGACATCTTCAGCTTGGCGGAACGGTGGATCGGGCTGGTGCCGATGAAGGTGTGGCACCGACGATGTGACTTCGGCGCCGGCGCCAGGGCGCGGAAGGTGGCGTCGATATCCTTCTCGTTTGCGCGCGACAGAGAGCAGAAGATCGGTCCCTCGACCTCGCCCGCCACGCGACGGATGCAGTCCTCGTCGCCGGGCGAGGCGGCGGCGAAGCCGGCCTCGATGACATCGACGCCCAGGTCCCGCAGAACCTGGGCCATCTTCACCTTGGCTTGGGCGCTCATCGAGAAGCCCGGAGCCTGTTCCCCGTCCCGCATCGTCGTGTCGAAGACGATGACGCGGTTGGGATCGGCGGCGATCTGCTCGGTGCGCGATACGCCCGATACTCGTACTTTGTCGGGGTGCATCACGCGGCCTCGGATTGAATAATGTCGTTGCTGATGCGGCGCACGCCGAACAGCCGGTCGATCTGGCGACCCAGATTGTCCATGCATCGGCCGGCGTCGCGGCCGCGCACGGTCAGGGCGATGCGGCGGAAGGCGCCCTCGTCAGCCAGAGCCATGCCGTCGATGTGGAAGCCGCGGCGCTCCACCAGGCCGATGAGACGCTGAAGCGAACCGTCCGCCCGGTCGATCTGGATGTGGATCGTGTTGCTCATCTCAGGAGCCCTCCATCATTTCAGCATTGCTCTTGCCCGGCGGAACCAGCGGCCAGACATTGTCTCGGGGGTCGATGACCACATGGGCCAGGCAAGGACCGTCGGCGGCCAGCAGGCGCTGGATGCCGTCCGACACCTGATCGCGACGATCGATGCGGAAGGCCTCGATGCCGAAGGCTTCGGCGACCTTCACGAAGTCCGGGTTGTCGGACAGGTCGATCTCGGAATAGTTCTCGGCGAAGAACAGCTCCTGCCACTGGCGCACCAGGCCCAGAGACGAGTTGTCGATCAGCACGATCTTCAACGGGATGCCGTAACGCTTCAGCGTCGCCAACTCCTGAATGTTCATCATGAAGCCGCCGTCGCCGGCGATCGTGACGACCGTCGCGTACGGATCGGCCAGCTTGGCGCCGATGCCGGCGGGCAGGCCAAAGCCCATCGCGCCCAGACCGCCTGAGGTGATGTGAGCTTCCGGCTTGGCGAAGCGACAGTGCATCGCCGCCCACATCTGATGCTGGCCCACGTCGCAGGCGGCGACGAAATCATCGCCGGCCGCTTCCGAGATTTCCTTCAGCAGGGCGGGCGCATAGACCCCCTCGCCCGGCGCGTCATAGCGGTGTGCGCCCGCTTTGGCCGCATCGGCGCAGTCGTCGGCCCAGGCCTGGATGTCCAGCGCCGCACCCGACCGCATCCGCGCCGTCAGCGCCTCGACGCCTTCGCGCAACTCGCCGACGACGGCGACATTGGCGCTGCGCAGCTTGCCGACTTCCGAGGCGTCGATGTCGAAATGAACGATGCGAGCGTTGGGCGCGAACTCGGCCAGCTTGCCCGTCGCGCGGTCGTCGAACCGGGCGCCGACGACGATCAGCAGATCGCTGTCCTGCACCGCGTGGTTGGCGGCGCGCGTGCCGTGCATGCCCAGCATGCCCAGCATGCCCGGCGCATCGGTCGGGATGGTGCCCAGGGCATTCAGGGTCGAGACCTGGGGGATGCCGGTCGCGGTGACGAAGGCGCGCAGGGCCTGGGTCGCCCCGCCGATCTTCACCCCGCCGCCGATGTAGACCAACGGCTTCTTCGCCGCCCGGATTGCGGCCTCGGCGGCGGCGATGGCCTCGTGATCGACGCGCAGCGTTTCGTTGGGAATGGAGAAACCGTAGTCGTCCGCAGTCGTCTCGAACTGCACATCCTTGGGCAGATCGACCAGAACCGGACCGGGGCGGCCTGAGGCGGCGATATGGAAGGCTTCCTCGATCGCGGCGGGGACCTCGGCGGCCGAGCGGACCAGGATCGAATGTTTCACGATCGGCAGGGTGACGCCCAGGATGTCGATTTCCTGAAAGGCGTCGGTGCCCATCAGGCCTTGGGCGACATTGCCGGTGATGCAGACGATCGGCACCGAATCCATCATCGCATTGGCGATGCCGGTGACCAGATTG
>DASTEN010000239.1:0-13233 GCA_035709645.1 Sphingomonas sp. | reverse complement strand
CCCGATCGCCAGCAAGACTTCGCGCGTCACCGGTCGCAGGCGCAGGGTCGCGACGGTGCAGCCGGCGAGAACGGCAAGTTGGGCACCCGTTCCCGCCAGTCGCGCGACGATCTTCCCCGCCGGATAGCCGCGCCGCAGCGTGACCGAGGTGAAATTGGCGAACCAGAACGCCTCGAACGTCGCCGGCCCTTGCGTCCAGTACCATGCGACGACGGCGACCGTCGGCAGCGCGCCGAGCAGCATCCATCCCAGCCCGGCCGCGGCGATCCCGCTCCAGCGCGCACCCGCCTGGCGCAGGTATGAGAGGTGCGCCAGCCCGAACATGATGCCTTCGATCGCCGGGGTGTATTTGACCTGGATCGCCATGCCGCTCAGCAGGCAGGCCGCCGCGCCGCCGACGACGATCCGCCGCCGATCGCCCGCCGCCGCCAGCGTCGGCAGACCGAGCGTCAAGACGCCGCCCGCCGCCACGAACAGGTTGTAGAACACCGGCGACTGCCCGCCACGTCCGCTGAGGAAGGAAAGCCACAGGATGTAGGCGAGTCCCGCCAGCAACGCGCCGACGCCGCTGGCGCCCAACCGGCGGCCACCTACCGTTACCAGCCACCCGGTCAGCGCGGCGAACAGCGTCGCGACGACTTGGTAGGCGACGATCCCGTCCCCTGGCAGCAGCCGCAGGCCTGCGAAGAGCAGGAACAACCCCGGCGGCTTGCGATCCCACAGATCGACATACGGGACCGCGCCCGACAGGAGGCGTTCGCCGACGAGCAGATAATATTGCTCGTCGACATGGATCACCGGGTTGCCGAAATCATGCGCCCGCACGGCCAGGGCGAACGCCAGCAGCACCGCGAATACGATGCCGGGTCGCTGCAACGATGTGTGGAACCGCGCCATGGAAGCCATCGCCACCGGTTAGTCGCGGAAAGGTTCCACGTCATCTCAACTATTTTTGACGGACGCGTGCGGGTCGGCCAGGGCGGCATCGTCTATCGACAAGCGAATGGCGGGAACGTGGTCGGCGGGGTTCCATCGGGGGGCAGCCGAACGGATCGTCCGAACCGGTATTCGACGATCGACCCATCGATGCGGACGCTTTGCCATGTATCTCGATCTCGACCCGTTTTCGTCGAAGATGACTGCCGTGACCGGCGGGGCGTCGACGGGTGACTGGACGGTGCTGCTGCCGTTCTTCAACGAACGCGACTATCTGGCGGCCACGATCGCGAGCCTGGCCGCGCAGACCGTGCGGTTCCGTCTGGTCCTGATCGATAACGGATCGACCGACGGCAGCGCCCGCGTGGCGGATGCGGCCGCACGCGCCCATGGTCTTGATCATGTCCTGATCGTGGAGCACGCGCCGGGCAAGGTCGCCGCGCTGCGTAGCGGCCTGACGCAGGCGCGGACCCGTTGGACCGCGACATGCGACGCCGATACGCTCTACCCGCCGAGTTATCTGGCGGAGGCGGGGCGGCTGCTGTCGCGGCCCGGCTGCGTCGTCGCCGGGGCCTATTTCATCGCTCCCGATGCAGGCGAGGTTGCCCGCGCGATCGAGGCCACGGCGATCACGCTCGCCGGCCGGCTGTTGCCCCGCCAATGCCATGCGGGCGGGGCGGGGCAGGCGTTCTGTACCGCCACGTTGCGCAGCGTCGGGGGCTTCGATCCGGCGCAGTGGAATTACGTGCTGGAGGATCACGAGGTCATCAATCGCACGATGACGCGGGGTGCGATGCTGTATTCGCGCGATTTCTGGTGCCGTCCCTCGGCGCGCGACCGCGACCGCGAATCGATCCGCTGGACGTTCGTGGAGCGGTTGATGTATGCGGTCGCCGCACCGTTCGCGGGTGACTGGTTCTTCCACGATTTCCTCGGCCCCCGGCTGCGGCAGCGCAAACTGGCGAGCCACCGCATCCGCGAACGCCAGTTCCAGGTCGATGAAGGACACGGGTTTGCGACGCCTCATCCTGTGCTCTGACGATTTCGCTTTCTCGCGCGCGGTCAGCGAGACGATTGCCGGACTGGCGCGGGATGGAAAGCTGAACGCGATCGGTTGCATGACGCTGATGCCGGGGTGGCCGGACGATAGCGCGCTGCTCCGTGACCTGCCCGGACATGTCGAAATCGGACTTCATCTGACGCTGACGGAGGAACGCCCGCTGACCGCGATGCCCGATCACGCGCCGGGCGGCATTATGCCGACGATCAATGCGCTGACGCGTAGCGCCGCCCGGGCCACAGCGCCGCTGGACGAACTGACGCGGGAAGTGGCCGCGCAGTTCGACGCCTTTGTCGCCGCGATGGGGCGCGCACCCGATTTCGTCGACGGGCATCAGCACAGTCACGTCCTGCCGGGCATTCGCGACATCGTGCTCCGCGAAACGGCCAGGCGAGCCCCGCAGGCGTGGCTACGCGACTGCACGGACAGTCTGTCGGCGATGCTGGCGCGCCCCTTCGTTGGCAAGGCGATTGGCAGCGCGTATCATTCGCGCGGGTTCCGGAAAGATGCGGCGCGGCTTGGCCTTCGCACCAACGACAGTTTTGCCGGTCATTATGATTTCGCGCGCGACTATGCCGAACTCTTCCCGCGACTGTTGCGCAAACCCGGTCGGCGACACCTGGTGATGTGCCATCCCGGGGCAGGGATGCGTCCCGGCGATGCCATCGCCGCCGCGCGCCCCCGCGAAGCCGACGGCTTGCGCGCGATCGACATAACCGACATTGCTGCACGCGAAGGGTTGGTGTTTCCAGCTTGATCATACGGGTTTGGCGACAGCGGTGGACGACGGCGGCCTGAAGGCCATCTTTCTGGAACAGCAGCCGATGCTGCGCCGTCTGCTTCAGGCGCGGCTCGGCAATCGCGAAGATGCCGACGACGCGCTGCAGGAGATGTGGCTGCGGATCGACCAGCTCGCGCAGCGTCCGATCGCGCAGCCGGCGGCGTTCCTGTACCGGGTCGCGGCCAATCTGGCGACCGACATGCGTATTTCCGCGGGCCGGCGTGCCGCACGCGACACTGCCTGGCTGGACGACCAGCCGGACGCGACGGCCATCCCCACCGCCGAACGCGTCCTGACCGCACGCAGCGAATGGCATGCCGTAGAGGCAGCGATCGCCGACATGCCCGAACGGATGGCGACCGCGCTTCGGATGTTTCGGATCGAGGACCAGTCCCAGCGGACGATCGCCGAGCACCTGGGCATCAGCGTCAGCGGGGTCGAGAAGCTGCTGCAGCGCGCATATCGGAAACTTCACGATCACGTCGATGGCCATGGTGCGGATCGGTGCGAGGCACGTCGTCTAGAGTCGGGAAAGGGATCGTCGACGCGTGACTGACCAAGGTGCAGATCTGATGGACCAGGCGATCGCCTGGCACCTGCGCCTGGCCGACGCGGGCGAGGACGATTGGGCGGCGTTCGTCGACTGGCTGGAGGCGGGGCCGGCCAATGCCGCGGCCTACGACCGCGTCGCTGCCACGGACAGCGCGGTGACGGCCGACCACTTCGCGACGGCTGTAGACGTCGCGGGCAATGACAACGATCACGCCGTGGCCACGCCCCGCCATCGTTGGCGCTGGATCGCGGGCGGTACCGCAATCGCGGCCGGGCTGGCGGCGGTGATTGCGCCGAACCTGCTTTCCGATCGCTCGCAACCCTATGAAGTGGCGACCGCGTCGGGCGAGCGTAAGGCGCTGACGCTCGAGGACGGCACCCGGATCGAGCTCAGCGGCGATACGCGCCTGCGCCTCGATCCGACGACACCGCGTCGCGTGGCGGTGGAACGGGGCGAAGCGATCTTTACGGTCCGCCACGACGCCGACCGGCCGTTCGTCGTGACCGCGGCGGGCCGGACCGTTCAGGATGTCGGCACGGTGTTCAACGTCGCGCATGTCGATGCCGCCCTGTCGGTCGAGGTGGCCGAAGGATCCGTTGTCTACGAACCCGATGGCGCCGCGGTGACGCTGCAGGCGGGCGACGGTCTGGTCACGAGCGCGAAGTCGACCTCGGTACGCCGCACCAAGCTGGCGCCAGAGAGTGTCGGCGGATGGCGCCGCGGCGAATTGACCTTCAACGATCGCCCGCTGCGCGAGGTCGTCGGCGCGCTGCACCGGTTGTACGGTTTTCGGATCGAATTGTCGTCCGGCTTGTCGGACAAGCCCTTTACCGGCATGGTTCGGTTTTCCGGAACTGCCGATCGCGACGTACCGCATCTGGCGGAATTGATCGGGGCGACGTGGCGGCGTGACGAGGGGCGGTGGGTTTTGGCGGGGGCGGCGACGCGGTAAGACCGTCGTCGCATTCACCGCCTTTGCCCTGACGCTGGCTCCGGCGGCGGCGCTGGCTCGCGACCGGCCGGTCGCCCTGCCGTCGACGACCCTGGATATCGCGCTTACGACACTGTCCCGCGACCTGAGCGTCGAAATCATCAGTACCGAACCGGGATTGCGCCGCATCGTTACCCGGCGCTTGCGCGGGCGGATGTCGGCACGGGCGGCGCTCGATCGTCTGCTGCGCGGCACCGGCTATCGCGCCTTGGCGATCGGCGCGTCGGCCTTTCGTATCGTGCGCGCGCCCCCGTCGGCGATGCCCGCCCCGACCGCGCAGCGTCACCCCGCGCCGCCTGCACCGCCCGCCGCGCCGGCCGACGTGGTCGTGACCGCAAGCAAGCGCGACATTCCGCTGCTGCGCTATCCGGGCAGCGTCACCTTCGTCGATACGACGATGCCGGTCGAGGGTCGCCGTAACGCGACCTTGTCGGAGGCGTCGCGCGCCATCCCGATCCTCCAGAGCACCTATCTGGGGCGCGGGCGAAACAAGCTGTTCATCCGCGGGATCGCCGACAGCAGCTTCAACGGGGCGACTCAGTCCCCGACCAGCATCTATCTGGACGACGTTCAGCTAACCTACTCGGGCAGCGATCCCGGACTGCGCTTGTACGACATGCAAAGCGTGGAGGTGCTGGCGGGGCCCCAGGGCACGCTGTACGGTTCGGGCGCGATCGGCGGGGTGATCCGCCTGACGTCCGCGCCGGTCGACCTTCACCGAATGGCCGCGTCGATCGAAGGCGGCGTGACCGCGACCACCAGCGGCACGCCCGGCGGCGACCTGGCGGCAATGGTCAACCTGCCGGTGATCGGCGATCGGCTGGGGATCCGCGCTGTCGCCTATACGACGCGCAGCGGTGGCTTCATCGACGACCTGCAGCGGGGCCTGACCGACGTGAACGTCGACACCGCGAACGGGGGGCGGCTGAGCGTCAGCCTGCGCACCGCGAACGACTGGCGCGTGGAGGCGAGCGGGGCCGCACAGTGGATCGCGGCGCGCGATGGCCAATATGCGGAGACGACGGCTGGTCCGCTGGCCCGCCGATCGGCGATCGCTCAGCCGTTCGACAATCGATTGTTGTTCGGGCGCCTGACCGCATCGCGCAGCTGGAGCAGCGGGCTGCATCTGCTGATCGCGACCGGACTGGTCGATTATGACGCCACAGAACAGTTCGATGCGACGCCGGCCGTGATGCCGGCCCCGTCGGCGCCGGTCGTCTATCGATCGAACCACCGCAAGCGGTTGCTGAGCCACGAGACGCGACTGTCGCGGACGCTGCCCGGCGGACAGTCGTGGGTCGTCGGGCTGACGCTGGTCAACGACCGCGACGTGCTGGCGCGCTCGGTTGCCGCGACGGGTGCGGAGCGTAGCATCATCGGCGTGACCAACGTGACGCAGTCGGTGTCGGTGTTCGGCGAATCGACGACCACGTTGACGCACAATCTGGCGGTGACGATCGGCGCGCGCGGAACGGCGGGACGGACCGATGGATCCCCGTCCAGCACGCCGGTCAGCGGCAGTTTCGTGCGCGGCCGCGCGACCCGGCGGCTCGATCCGACCATCGCCCTGTCGTGGCGGATCGCGCCCGACATCGCTGCGTTCGGCCGATATCAGACGGGCTACCGGACCGGCGGCGTATCGGTAGCGCCGGGCATCGGCCGCGTGGCGGACTATCTGTCGGATTCGATCACGGTCGGCGAAGTGGGCATCCGCCGCACAGTATCCGGTTCGACCGGGCTTGCGCTGTCGTCAAGCATATCGCTGGCGTATTGGAACAGGATACAGGCCGATCTCGTCAGCCGTCGCGGCCAGCCCTACACCGACAACATCGGCGATGCGCGGATAACCGCGTTCGAGGCCGTGGCCGACTGGCGGCCGCTGGTCGGGGTGCGGGCGCAGGCGGCGATCCTGCTGACCGACAACCGCGTGACGGGCCCAATCGCCGACCTGTCGCGCCAGAACAACCGCCGGCTGCCCGATACGCCGCCGTTCGCCGCCCACGGCGCGCTGACCTATGCCTGGCAGAGGAGCGACATGCTGCCGACGGTGACGATCGGGATCGATCACGTCGGCCGGTCGGTGCTGGGCACCGGCGACCTCTACGACATCAGCCAGGGGCGCTACACGGTGTTCGGCCTGTCGGGCGGGGTGCGACTGGGCGCGGTCGAGCTATCGGTCGATGTCGACAACCTGACCGACGCCCGCGCGAATCGCTTCGCCTTCGGCAACCCATTTTCCTTTGCGCTGCGCAATCAGACGACGCCGCTCAGACCGCGCAGCATCAGACTGGGCGGCGCCTACCGCTGGTAGGCGATCGCGTCGAAATCGCTCGCGGCATGGCGTTCGCGCAGGAACGCGCCGGGTTCGCCGCTCGCCTTGACCACGACGCGGCCACGCTGCACCGCGTCGCGCGCACCGACACGATCGGACCAGCGTTTCAGATGCGGATAGTCGTCGAGAGCGAGGAACGTCCTGGCGTCGTAGATGCCGTCGAACAGGCCCCCGTACCAGGGAAAGATCGCCATGTCGGCGATGCTGTAGTCGTCTCCGGCGATATACGGCCGGTCCGACAGGCGGGTATCGAGTACGTGCAGCTGACGCTTGGCCTCCATGGCGTAGCGGTCGATCGCATATTGGATCTTGAAGGGGGCATAGGCGTAGAAATGCCCGAAGCCGCCGCCCAGGAAGGGCGCGGACCCCATCTGCCACATCAGCCAGTTCATGACCTCCGCCCGCGCACGCCCGTCGCCGGGCAGGAAGGCCCCGAATTTTTCGGCGAGGTAGACGAGGATCGATCCGCTTTCGAACAGATGGATTTCGGGGTCGGCCGAACGATCGACCAGCGCGGGGATTTTGGAGTTGGGGTTGACCCCCACGAACCCGCTGCCGAACTGGTCGCCCTTGCCGATGTCGATCAGCCAGGCGTCGTATTCCGCACCGGCGTGCCCGGCGGCGAGCAGTTCCTCCAGCATGATCGTGACCTTCTGCCCGTTCGGCGTGGCCAACGAATAGAGCTGTAGCGGATGGTCGCCGACCGGAAGGTCGCGGTCGTGGGTCGCGCCGGATGTCGGGCGGTTGATGCTGGCGAACTTGCCGCCGTTGCCTGGTTCCCACGTCCATACATCGGGCGGCAGATAGCCGGCGGGCTGGTTGTTCGCGCTGGTGTCGTCGGCCATCGTTCGTCTCCGCTGTTCGTGGCGGGCATATTGGACGGCGGGCGGCCTGCTGCAATCGTGCCGCGATCGATCGGCCCGGGCAAACGCTTGTGCGCTCAGCGGATATGTGCGTAATCCCGGTGATGTCTAATGATCGGTCGATCGACGTTCCGGACCTGCCGCCTGCGCTTGCCGACTATCTCAAGGCCTCTCGCGTGGCGTTGGCTATCGCAGCGGCCGACGGCGATAATCCGCTGATCTTCGTCAATCCCGCCTTTTGTACGCTGACGGGCTATTCGCCGGCGGATGTCGTCGGTCGCAACTGCCGGATGTTGCAGCGCGACGCGCCGAACGTCGAGGCGCGGGAGCGGATCCACGAATTCCTGTCGCGCGACCGGCAGCCCAACGTCCGCGTGCCGATCGTGAATTTCCGCAAGGACGGCACGCCGTTCGTCAACCTCCTCTACATGTCGCGGCTGACCAGTGCCGACCGTGCGGTCCGCTATATCTTCGCCTCGCAGTTCGACGTCAGTCGGTCGCAGCCCGAAAAGCTGGCGGATTACGATTCCGAGCTGGCGGCGACGCTCGGCAAACTGGAACCGATCGTCGGCGATGCGGGTATGGTCGTCGAGGGAACGCTGCTGGCGATCGCCAACAGCGCCGCAACCATTGCCCAGGCGAAGATGATGCTGTCGGATCTGGAAACGAGCGCGAATGGCTGACGCGGAGGCGCCGTCGAAGGACGTGGTGGCGATGACATCCGTGCCGGTCGTCGGCATCGGCGCATCGGCCGGCGGGCTGGAGGCTCTGCGCGAGATGCTGGCGCCGGCGCGCGTTCCGACCGGCCTGGCTTTCGTCGTCGTCCAGCATCTGGACCCGAACCACGAGAGCATGCTGGCGCAGTTGCTGGACCGCAACACGACGCTGGAAGTGCTGCAAAGCGCTGGCGGCGAGCGGATCGCGGCCGACACCGTCTACATCATCCCCCCCGGCCGCGGCCTCGCGATCCGCGAGGGCGTGCTGGAATTGACCGACTTTGCGCAGCCGCGCGGCCTGCGGCGGCCGATCGACGATTTCTTCATCTCGCTGGCCGGAGACCAGCAGTCTAATGCGGCCTGCGTCATCCTGTCGGGAACCGGCGCGGACGGCACCACCGGCCTGCGCGCGATCAAGGAAAACGGCGGCGTCTGCGTCGTACAGCAGCCCGAAAGCGCCCGCTATGACGGCATGCCGCTGTCGGCGGTCGGCACGGGGTTGATCGACTTCATCAAGCCTGCGGGCGAGATCCTGCATTGTATCAAGGCGTTCTTCGATCGTCGCCGCAACGGCGATGCGACCGAGGCGGAAGCCGGCGTCGTCGCCGATCACGTCGATGAGATGTGCCGCGTCCTGCGCACCGCGATCGGCCATGACTTTTCGGGCTACAAACGCTCGACGCTGGTCCGCCGGGTCGAACGGCGGATGCACGTGCTGGGCATCGGCACCGGTCAGGCCTATCTCAATCGCATCCGCCACGACGCCGATGAATGCGAGGCGCTGTTCCGGGACCTGCTGATCAATGTCACGCGGTTCTTCCGCGATCCGCCGGCGTTCGAAACGCTGCGGACGACGGTGATCGAGCCGTTGCTGGCCGAACGTGCGGCCGACGAAGATCTGCGCGTGTGGATTCCGGGCTGTTCGAGCGGCGAGGAAGCCTACACCATCGCCATGTTGTTCGCCGAAGCCGCACGGACGTCCGGCGCGCCGCTGGCGGTGCAGATTTTCGCGACGGACATCGACGAACAGATGCTGCAGATCGCGCGGGAAGGGGTGTATCCGACCGCGGCGCTTGCCGACCTGCCGCCGGCGATGCGCGAGCGCTACACGGTGCCGCACGCCGATCGGTTCACCATCGCGGGGCCGATCCGCGACCTGATCCGCTTTTCGAACCACAGCCTGGTCAAGGATCCGCCGTTCTCGCGGATCGACCTGGTTTCGTGTCGCAACCTGCTGATCTATTTCGACGATCGTTTGCAGCAATCGGTGCTGCCGCTGCTGCATTACGCGTTGAAGCCGGGCGGCTATCTGTTCTTGGGACCGTCCGAAAGCGTCGGCCGCTTCGAACATCTGTTCACCGCCATCGATCAGCCGGCGCGTCTGTTCGAACGTGCGCCCGGCGCGCCGGCTTACCCGATCGACCTGCCCGGCAGTACACGACAGCGAACGCCCCGGCGCGAGCGCGAAGGGCGGGGCGAAGCCACGGGGATGGCGAACGAAAGCGTCGCGATCCGCCGCATGGTCGAACGCTATGCGCCGCCCAGCCTGATCGTCGATCAGGACGGCGGGATCATTTCCGCGTACGGGAAGCTCGGCCGCTATTTCGAATTCCCGGTCACCCGCACCGGGGGCAGCAGCGCGGTGAACCTCGCGCGGACCGGCCTGCGCAACGTCATCGGCCCGCTGCTGCGTCAGGCGCGTGACGAGAAGCGCCGCGTGATCGCGCGCGACGTGGATGTCGAAACCGATTTCGGCGTCCAGCCGATCGAGGTGATCTGCGATCCCCTAGGCGACGGCACCCTGTTGTTCGTGTTCCGCGACACCGGCCCGTTCCGCCCGTCGGACGAGGTCGAACTGGACGATCTGGCAGCCGGCGGCGATCATCTGGAGGCGCTGGAGGACGAATTGCGCCTGACGCGGCATCGTCTGCGCTCGGCGATCGAGGAACTGGAGACCGCGAACGAGGAACTAAAAAGCTCCAACGAAGAAATGATGTCGATGAACGAGGAGCTTCAGTCGACCAACGAAGAGCTGTCGACCGTCAACGACGAATTGAAGAGCAAGGTCGACCAGCTGACCGTCGCCAATTCCGACCTGCGCAATTTCTACGAATCGACCGATCTGGCGGTCGTCGTGCTCGATTCCGATCTGAAAGTCCGCAGCTATACCGAGGCGGCGACCCAGATTTTCCCGCTGAAGCCGGCCGATCGCGGCCGGCCGCTGACCGACGTGTCGAGCCGGCTGGTGGGTGCCGAGCATCTTGAAGACGCCCGCGCCGTCGCGGCCGGGTCGCCACCGGTCCAGCGCCGCGTGGCGACGCTGGACGGTGAGCACGTCTTCTCGATGCGTGTGCTGCCGTATCGGACCCAGACGGGCGAAACGAACGGCGCGACGCTGGTGCTGACCGACATCACCCCAGCGCTGTCGATGGAACGGCTGCTGGCATCGGAACGCGAGCGGCTGGACCTGGCGATCAAGGCGGCCGGCATCGGTGTATGGGAATATTGCCCGGACACCGGGGAGACGGTGCTGGACGGTGTCGAGCAGCGCATGTTCGAGGTGGCGGCCAAGGATGCCTCGACGATCGGCCCGCTGCTCGATCGTATCGTCGAGGACGATCGGGCGGCCGTCGAAGGCGCCCTGCACCGCGCGATCGTGGAAGAGGGCGATTACGAAGCGACGTTCCGGGTTCGACGCGACGACGACGAGGTCCGCTGGGTAAAGGGGTTCGGCCGCGTTATCGCCGGCAGCGTTCCGGCGCGACTGGTCGGCGTGTCGATCGACGTTACGCCCGAATATACCCTGGCACAGACCCGCGACCTGATGCTGCGCGAGATGAACCACCGGGTGAAGAACCTGTTTGCGGTCATCGCCGGCATGATCGTGCTGGCATCGCGCAATCACACCGACGTCCGCGCCTTTTCGGCCGATGTCCGCGACCGCATCGCATCGCTGGGGCGCGCGCATTCGCTGGCGTCGCCGGCCGGCCAGCCCGAAGCGATCGGGCTGTACGAAATCGTTCAGGCGACGCTGGCACCGTATCAGGACCACGCCGTAATCGACATCGACGGGCCGAACGTGGCTCTGGATCGCAGCTGCCTGTCGCCGCTGGCGCTGATTTTTCACGAATGGGCGACGAACTCCGTCAAATATGGTGCGTTGGGCAGCGATGGCGAGTGCCGGCTGTCGATCCGGTGGCGTGTCGAAGACGATGCGCTGACCCTCGTCTGGAGTGAGGAGCAGGGCTCGGTGGACCAAGGACGGACGGAAAAATCGGGGTTCGGGACGGTGCTGGTGGATACGAGCGTCCGCCAGTTGCGCGGCACCATGACGCGGTCGAGCGACGATGGCCTGTTCCGGCTGGAAATGCGCTTGCCCGCAAGTGTGCTCGCGCATGGCTGATACGGTTCTGCTGGTCGAAGACGAGCTGTTGATCGCGCTCGATCTTCAGGCGACGATCGAGGATGCGGGCTTCGCGGTCGAAGGCCCCTGCATGACGGTGGAAGAGGCGCAGGACGCGATCGATCGCTGTTCGGGCGGACTGGTCGCGGCACTGCTCGACGTGCGATTGGCCGATGGCACCGTGTTTCCGGCGGCGGACCGGCTGTATGCGGACGGCGTGCCGATCATATTTCATTCCGGTCACGCCGACACCAGCGATCTGCGCGCGCGCTATCCGACCGCGACCATCTGTCCCAAGCCCAGTGCGCCGTCGTCGCTGGCCGCAGCCCTGCGGACCAGCGCTGCGCGGTATGTCGACGACGCCCAGGAACTGCGCGCGACCGGTTGACGCCGCCGTACCGATACGGAACCGCAGCGGCGCTCCCGCGCTATCGGCTCCATGCACCAGGATGATGAAGAGCCGCTCGCGCGCCACCGCGCGGTACCGAGCGGGCGAGCCGCGCGATTGGGCGCGTTCGGACGGTTGGCCGGCGGGGTCGCCGGTGGGATGCTGGCGGAAGGGGCGCGGCGGCTGGCGGCCGGCGAGCGACCACGGATGGGCGATCTGGTCCTGACCCCGGCCAATGCCAAGCGGGTCGCCGATCAGCTGTCGCATCTGCGCGGCGCCGCGATGAAGCTTGGCCAGATGATTTCGATGGATGCGGGCGACGTGCTGCCGCCCGAGCTCCAGTCGATCCTCGCCCGGCTGCGCAACCAGGCGTACCGGATGCCCCCGACCCAGCTCGATCGCGTGCTGCGCGAGGAATGGGGCGCCGACTGGCGGCGCAAGTTCCGTCATTTCGAGGCGTCGCCGATCGCCGCCGCGTCGATCGGACAGGTCCACCGCGCGACGCTACCCGACGGACGGCGTCTGGCGATCAAGGTGCAATACCCGGGCGTCGCCGAAAGCATCGGCGCGGACGTCGACAATGTCGCGACACTGCTGCGCGTGTCGGGCGTGCTGCCTTCGTCGATCGATCTGAAGCCGCTGCTGACCGAAGCGAAGCGCCAACTGGCCGAGGAAGCTGACTACGTTCGCGAAGGCGAGCAGATGCGTCTGTATGGCGACCGATTGTCCGGCGACGCTCGCTATGTCGTCCCCACGCTGGAACCGGCACTGACGACCCGGCGCGTGCTGGCCATGGACTTCGTCGATGGACGTCCCGTCGAGGAACTGGCGGACGCGTCGCAGGCGGTGCGGGACCGGATGATGACCGCGCTCGTCACCCTGGTCCTGCGCGAGTTGTTCGATTTCGGCGTGATGCAGACCGATCCGAACTTCGCCAATTATCGCTGGCAACCCGATGCTGACGCGCTGGTCTTGCTCGACTTCGGCGCGACACGGCCGGTGCCCGCCGATACGGCGGACGCCTATGGCCGCCTGATCGCTGCCGGGCTGGCCCGCGACCGCGACGCGATCCGCGACATCGCGGTGGAAACGGGCTTCGTCGGCACGCAGGCGGCGACGGCGCATCGTCCGGCGCTCGACCGGATCATCGCCGCGATCGACACGGCGCTGAACCGCGACGGACCCTTCGATTTCGGCGACCGCGACTTCG
>DASTEN010000238.1:0-2674 GCA_035709645.1 Sphingomonas sp. | reverse complement strand
GCGGCCTGCGTCTTCTGCATGTTGCCGCTGTTGTAATGTTTCTGGACGAAGGGGCAGCCGGGGTTGTTCCATTCGATCACGACTGCCCTGCCGCGATAGTCGGTCAGGCTGACCGTACGGCCCATCATGTCGGTCAGCTTGAAATTGCCGGCCGGCGCACCCGTCGTCTGCTGTGCGGTCGCGGGTGCGGCAAGCAGCACGGCGGTCGCTGCGATCATCAAGGTTCTCATCGCTCTCTCCTAATCCTGCGCGCGTTCGGTCAGCATCGATTTGGTCAAGACCTGCGGCAGCACATCGGCTTCGCCGCTGCCCGATCGATACCATAGATACAGCGGCACGCCCGCACGATTATGCCGTTCGATGAAGCGGCCGAGCGTCGGGTCGCCATCGGTCCAGTCGCCCACCAGAACGGCGACGCGCTTGTCCTTCAGCGTCCGTTGCACGTCCGCGGTTTCGATGACCGCCTTTTCGTTCACCTTGCAGGTCACGCACCAGTCGGCGGTGAAATAGGCGAACACGGTCCGTCCCTCCGCCCGAAGGCTGGCGAGGCGCGTTTCGGAGAAGGGTTCGGCACCCGCGATGACCGCAGCGTCCGCCGGCGCGCGACTGATGGCCGCCGTGGCGCCGAGCGCGACGACGCCCGCCCACACTCCCGGCATCCACGCCAACCGCTTTCCCTTCGCCTGCCGCGCGCCGGTCCACCAAAGACCCGCGGCGAACAGCAGCGCCGCGGCAAGACCGAGCGTCATGCCATCGACTCCGGCCTGCTTGCCGAGCACCCACGCCAGCGCCAGCGCGGTCAGGAACATCGGCACGCTCAGGATATGCCGGAACGTTTCCATCCATGCGCCGGGCTTCGGCAGCCTGCGGCGCAGCGCCGGGATGAAGCCCAGCGCCAGGAACGGCAACGCCAGACCGACGCCCAGACCGCCGAAGACGGCGAGCGCCCCCCACCACGGCAGGATCAGCGCAGTGCCCATCGCCGCGCCCATGAATGGCCCGGTGCACGGTGTCGCGACGAAAGCCGCCAGCGCGCCGGTGCCGAACGCGCCGCCCTTGCCCCCGGCCGCCATGCGGTTGACCGCGCCGGGCGCCGCCAGTTCGAACAGCCCGGCCAGGTTGAAGGCGATCGCGGTGACCAGCAGCAACAGCACCAGGATGACCCGCGGATCGGTCAGCTGAAACGCCCAGCCGACCGCCGATCCCCCGGCCCGCAACGCCAGCAGCACGCCACCCAGCGCAAGGCACATCAGAACGACCCCCGCGGTATAGGCGATAGCCTCCCCCCTGGCGCCCTCTCCGCCCGATTTGGCCAGGCTCAACGCCTTCAGGCTCAGGATCGGAAAGACGCACGGCATGACGTTCAGCAACAGACCGCCGAGGACCGCCCCGCCGAGCGCGATCAACAGCGTGGCCGCGGTGCCGCCGGCACCGCCGGCACCGCCGCTGCTCGCGACCGCACCCGGCGCCGCGGTCAGGCGGAACCCCCGTCCCCCGCCGATCGCCAGCACCCCTTCGACCTGTGGCGGCCGGCCGCCCTTCGCCGTCGTCTGCACGACCAGCGTATCGCCGGCGCGAGTCACCGTCTGCGGCTTTCCGTAGTCGACGACGCCGTCCGTCAGGGGGAAGAAATAGGCGTCGGTCGCCGGCGATGCCGCTGGATAGGGCACCGCAAGACGAAAGGTATCGCCATCGATAGCATAGGTCGCCGCACTGCCAAGCGGCCGGGGCATCGCCCGTCGCCAATCGTCGAACCGCGCCCGCGTCGCCGGCGCAACCGCGCCGTCGCCGATCGTCAGCCGGGTGGCGAGCTCGGCGCTTTCGGGCACGCAGATTTCCTTGGTGCAGACCAGGTAATCGAGCTTGACGCGGATCGGCAGGACCGTGCCCGCGGCCAGCCCGGCGGGCAGCTTCAATCGCACGAACTGCGCGAACGGTCCTTCGTAGACGTAGTTCATCAGCCCCGCGATCAGCAGACGCTGCGGCACCGGATATTCGATCGCGCCCGCCGTGACGCCGGCCGGCATCGACCATGTCGCCGACGTCTCGACGCCGGCATCGCCCGGATTTTTCCAATATCCGTGCCAGCCCGGCTGGGGGGTCGAGGCAAAGGCCAGCGTAACCTCGCTGCCCGCACGCGGCACAGATGTCTCCGCCACCAGATCGATCGCGATGTGCCGTTCACCGGGCGCCTGGGCCGAAAGCGCGCCGCCGGTGCAGATAACCATCAGAACGAAAAGAACGAACCGCATGCGCTTCCCTTGCCGCCTCGTCGCCGGTGGAATAGCGAGGGGCCGAACCTTCCTTGCCCGATCGGAGCGCCCTAGTGAAGCTTGCCCCCCTCGCCCTTTTGGCCATGCCCCTGGGAATTCTCGGCGCTGCCGTCCCCGGCGTCGCACAAGACGCGCCCGTGTCCGCACCCACGACCGTCGGCATGCCCAAGACCGCGCCCAAGCTGGTCGTCGTGATTTCGGTCGACCAGTTCTCCGGCGATGTCTTCAACGAATACCGCCGCTATTTCACCGGCGGCTTCGCCCGGTTGCAGGACGGCGTGGTCTTCCCGGCGGGCTATCAGAGCCATGCCGCGACCGAGACGTGTCCCGGCCATTCGACCATCACGACCGGCGTGCGTCCCGGCCGCACCGGCATCATTGCCAACGACTGGACCGACCTG
>DASTEN010000237.1:0-9170 GCA_035709645.1 Sphingomonas sp. | reverse complement strand
CTTAAGCAATCTTCGCCGAGCTGGGTTTTACGATACGACGAGCTTTGGCTGGATGATGGCGCGTCGGGTTCGATTTCGCGAAGCGGTGCCGTCTTCAGCGTCGTCGTCAATGCACTCGAAATCGAAAACGCGAAAGCGGTTTGCCGCGGCGCATGAACTTGCGCATTATTTGTTGCATCGCGATCTAATGGGTGACGGCAATCGCATGAACCTTCATGTCGATATCTTTTATGCCGGCGGTGATCAGTCGGGTGAGATCATCTTCAAGCGAACGCACGAGATCGAAGCTGATCGGTTGGCGGCTCAAATCGTTATGCCGAAGGCTCTGGTGGAACGGGAACACGCCAAAACGCCCGATGCCGAAACGCTTGCCGCCAGGTTCGGTGTTTCGAAGGCTGCGATGGAAATCCGTCTAAAGACACTTTGCCTGTAGCGATGGTTTTGCCGGAAAGCCGGCGTTACTCCAAACCCTTTACCGCCGCTGTCAGCCACGCAGGCCGCAGGGCATCACCCAGATCTGCGACGCGGCGAAGGGCGACCATCGATCCCAGTTCAGGATAGCGTGCACGCACCCGATCGTCGTCATCGGTCAGCGGCGCCACCACCAGCCGCCGGTTGACCTTCGATCGGTGATGCATCCGGGCGGTGTTTTCCTGCCCGACGTAACACCCCTTGGTGAAGCTGACCCCGTTCAGCTCGCGCGCATTGCATTCCAGCCACAAGGTCGCGTCGCTGCCGAGTTCGCCGACCCCCTCGGTCACGCCCAGCGACAGCCGGTGCGCGCGCCATGCGTCCGACGCATCGCCATCGTTCCCCGGGGCTAGCCATCGGCGACCCAGTTCGGGCAGACGCGGATCGAGATGTCCTTCATTGCCAGCGATCGACCAGTGCACCGCCAGATCGATCGGCGCGATCTCGATCGCGCGACGCAGGCGGTAGAGCGTCAGCCGACGGATCAGCGCGTCCCGTTGCAGCGCCTCACAATCGACCAGGATCGCGCCGTCGCCGCCATCCCACAGGACGAAGTCGAACAGCGCCTTGCCCTGGGGCGTCAAAAGACCCGACCATTGCGGAGCATCGGGGGTAACGGCGGCGACATCCTGGGTCACCAGCCCCTGCAGGAACGCGCGCGCATCGTCGCCCGCCACGCGGAAGACGCTGCGGTCGGCAAGGGTGGTATCGGTCATGCGATGTAGGTAAGCCGCCCGCGATCGATTCCAAGCGGGACCTGACCGATGCGCGACCGTCTGACCATCCGCCGCCCCGACGACTGGCATGTCCATCTGCGCGACGGCGCGATGCTGGCGGCGGTGGCGCCGCCGACCGCACGGCAGTTCGCGCGGGCGATCGTCATGCCGAACCTGTCGCCGCCGGTCGTCGACGTCGCCGCCGCCGAGGCTTACCGCGCGCGCATCATCGCGGCGTTGCCCGCCGGCAGCGACTTCACGCCGCTGATGACCTGCTATCTGACCGACGCGACCGATCCTGCCGAGGTGCGGCGCGGGTTCGAAAATGGCGTGTTCACCGCCTGCAAGCTCTATCCTGCGCATGCGACGACGAACTCCGCGCACGGCGTCACCAGCATCGCGCATATCGCGCCGGTGCTGGAGGCGATGCAGGCGATCGGCATGCCCTTGCTGGTGCACGGCGAAGTGACCGATCCGGCGATCGACATCTTCGATCGCGAGGCGGTGTTCATCGAGCGCGTGTTGATCCCGCTTCTCGCCGACTTTCCCGCGCTGAAGGTCGTGCTGGAACATATCACGACGGCCGAAGCGGCGGCGTTCGTGCTGGCGCATCCGGCGCGGATCGGTGCCACGGTGACGCCGCAGCATCTGATCATCAACCGCAATGCGATCTTTGCCGGCGGCCTGCGTCCTCACGCCTATTGCCTGCCGGTCGCCAAGCGCGAGACGCATCGGCTGGCCGTGCGCAAGGCGGTGACGGGGGGCGCGCCCAACATCTTTTTGGGCACCGACACCGCACCGCATATGGTGGAAGCGAAGGAATCGTCGTGCGGTTGCGCCGGCATCTTCAGCGCACTCACCGCGTTGGAATTGTATCTGGAAGTGTTCGAGGACGACGGCGCGATCGACCGGTTCGAGGCCTTCGCCAGCGAAAACGGGCCGCGCTTCTACGGCTTGCCGCTGAATGAGGGGACGGTGACGCTGGAGCGCGTGGATCAGGCGGTGCCGGCACACTTCACCGCCGGCGCCAGCCACGTCGTTCCGTTCCGCGCCGGCGAAAGGCTGCGCTGGCGGATGGTCGCGTGAAGCAGGTCTGCGTCCGGGTGCGCGGACGCGCCCGTGCGGGCGGGGCGCTGACGGCGACGCCCGCGACCGCCCGTTACGTCGTCGCTGCCAGCCGCTTCGCCACCGCCGCCAGTTGGTCGGTCGCGGCGGACCAGCCCGCCTCGAACCCCATCGCCTTATGCTGTTCGGCCGCCTCCGCCGTCCAGTGACGCGCGATGGCGCTGTAACGGGTCCGGTCGGCGCCATCGGGTTCGAACAGGTCGATCCGCACCATGAATGGGCCGGTAGGCACCCATCCTGCCGTGAATGCATCGGTCGAGACGATGCGGCGCCCGGGCTCCACGTCCAGGATGACGCCCTCGACGGCAAGTTCCTCGCCGTCCGGGCCCCGCATCACCATCGCCGATCGACCGCCCGGGGTCAGCGTCTGTTCGACGATGTCGGCGCGCCAGGGTTTCGGACAGAACCATTCGCCGGTATGTTCGGTCCACGCGCGCCAGACGGCATCGACGGGGGCATCGATCGTGCGATCGAGGCGAAGTTCGTGGGCCGTGGTCATATCGTATATCCTTCGCGGGCCGCGTCGATGGCGGCGACATCGATCTTGTGCATGGTCATCATCGCGCCAAACGCGCGCTTGGCCTCCCCACCGCCGACGCTGAGCGCCTCGAGCAGGGTGCGCGGCGTGATCTGCCAGGAAAAGCCCCAGCGATCCTTGCACCAGCCGCAGGCGCTCTCGCGACCGCCGTTGTCGACGATGGCGTTCCAATAGCGGTCGGTTTCCGCCTGATCCTCGGTCACGATCATGAAACTGACGGCTTCGTTGGGCGTGAAGTTCGGCCCGCCGTTCAGGCCGGAAAAGGATCGGCCGAGCACGGTAAAGTCCACGGTGATTTCCGTGCCGGCCGAACCGCCCGGGAAATCGACCGGGGCATCCGCTGCGGCTCCGACATGGCTGTCGGGAAAGGTTGCGGCATAGAATTCGGCGGCCTTGCGCGCTTCGCCGTGGTCGAACCACAGCACCGTCGTCAGCTTGTCCATATCATGCCGCCTTGCGTGGGCCGACCAGACCGATCTGGCTGCCGTCGGGATCGGCGATGGTGGCGGTGAAATCGCCGCCCGGGACCGGGTTCGGGCCGTGCAACACCACGCCGCCGCGCGCCGTTACGGTCGTGATGGCCGCGTCGATGTCGGGCACGTGCACGTACCAGTTCCAGCGGGCCGGCGCACCGGTCAGCGCGCTCGACATGATCGCGCCAGGGCCGGTCGCCTCCCCGGCAGCGCACTCCGGGCCGGCCGCGGTGCCGCCGATGAAGGCGTATTCGCCCATCGGCCCCATCGGCATCGCGCCGGCCTTGTCCCAGCCGAACAACGCGCCGTAGAAGGCGAAGGCCCCCTCCGGATCGGGGGTGGCCAGTTCGATCCAGACGCCGTGGCCTAGCGTATCGCCGCTTCCCGACGGACGAAAGGCGTGACTGTTCTCGGCGCTGTCGCCCTTCAGTATGACGAAGCCCACGCCCTGCGGATCGGCGGCGATCGCGAACCGGCCGACGTGCGGAATATCCATCGGGCCGAAGCCGATCGATCCGCCGAGATCGACGATCCGCGCGGCGTGCGCATCGACGTCATCGACCGCGAAATAGGTCGACCAGCCGCGCGCCGCCGACGCGTCGGGCGGGGGCGTCATGATTCCGGCGATACCGGTTCCGTCCGCGGTGCTGGCGATGCGGTAGCCGCCGTGTTCGACCATCGGAGAGGGGGCAATGCGCCACCCGGCGACCGCGGCATAGAAATCTGCGGCGGCCGCGGCGTCGGGCGCGTTCAGTTCGAACCAGATCGGCATGCCGTTGCGATTAGCCATGATCGTTCCTCCCTCGCTCACCCATCGATCACGACGGCAAAGCCGCCATAGATCATCCGCCTGCCATCGAAGGGGGCGTCGTCGCCCCGCATCCGCGGATCGGCCATGATCGCTGCCCAGCCGGCATCGCGTGTCGCGCGGTCGGGCCATTCGACCCAGCCGAACGAGGGCTCTTCGCCGGCCTCGGCCAGGATCGCGCGGAAGAAATCGGTCTGTTCGCCCGGCTGGACGTCGTCGGCGACCGTATCCATCACGCGTACCGCCCCATGCTCCAGGAACGGTGCGGCGACCAAGCGTGCGAAGCTGCCGAACGCGTCGCGATCGGTCGTCTTCACCGGTACGACGATCCCGTCGATGTACCCGGTGCCGTGCGCGGCGCCGGCGTCGCTGACGCTCTGGAATCCGCCCATCACCATCCGACGACCGTCGAAGGGCATGTCCTGCATCATGTCCGCCATCCGCGGGTCGGCCATCATCCTGGCATTGGCCGCGTCGCGAGCGGCCTTGTCGGGATATTCGAACCAGGAGAATACGACCGTCTCGTCCCCGGTCGCGGCGACCGCCATCCACAGGTCGTTGCGCTGACCCCGCGGCACGTCGTCCCCCCACGCTTCGACCATCCGCATCACGCCGCTGTCTTTGATCATCGCCATGGCGGTGCGTGCATGGTGGAGGTACCGGTCGCGGTTGGCGGTCGGTACCGGCGTCAGAAAGCCTTCGACATAGGTCATGCGGTTTCTCCCTGGCAGCTTTTCTGCCGTTCGAGCCAGGCGAGCACCGCCGGCGGCGGGCTGCCGGTGAAGCCGGCCATCTGGTCTGCCAGCGCGCGCTGGAACGCCGGCCGCGCGCTGCCACGCGCGACGTAGCCAAGAAGGTTGGGATAGCCCGCCAGCACCGCATCGCCCGACATGATCCGCAGCACCGCGACCATCAGCAGGTCGCCGGCGGTGAAGACGTCGCCGTCGAGCCACGTCTTGTCGCCCAGCCGGTCGGACAGGTCGCGGAAGCGCGCGTCGATCCGTTGCAGGACCGCGGGCAGGCGGGGCTTCGACCACGGCTTGTCGGCTTCGAACAACGTCGCGATGGCATGGTCCATCACAGGCGGCTCGACGGTGTTCAACGCCGCGTACATCCATTCGATCGCGCGGGCCCGGCCGTTCGGGTCGGCGGGAAACAGCCCGGCGTGGGTGTCGGCGATATGCTGGACGATCGCGCCGGATTCGAACAGGACGAGGTCGCCGCATTCATAGGTCGGCACCTGCCCGAACGGCTGGCGACCGCGGTGCGGCGCGGCCTTCTGTGCGCCCTGCGACAGGTAGACGACGTCATAGGGCTGTCCGACCTCCTCAAGGGCCCAGCGAACCCGCAGATCGCGGACCTGGCCCCTCGCGAAATCGGGCACCCAATCGAAGGCGGTGATGATCGGTCGCATTGCAGCCTCACTCCGGATGCGAAAACCGCGCCTGGGCGGCGGCCATGTCCATCGTGAACGGTCCCCAGCCGTGGCCATCGGGATCCTCGAACGCGCGGCTGTACATGAAACCTTCGTCTTCGGGTTCGTGCAGTTCCCGCCCGCCGGCAGCGAGCGCCGCCTGGGTGATCGTGTCCACCTGATCGCGGCTGTCGAAGTTCAGTGCCAGAAGCACGCCGCTCATGGTCTTCGCATCGATGATCGGCTTCGTCGTGAAGGTCGCGTAGAAATCGCGTTCGAGCAGCATGACGGTGATCGCGTCCGACCAGACCATTGCCGACGCCTTGGCATTGGAGAACATCGCGTTTCTGGTGAACCCGATCGCTTCGTAGAACGCCGCTGCCCTGGCCGCATCCGCGACCGGCAGATTTATGAAAATCATCCTCGTCACGGATCCTCTCCCTTGATCGCGACTCGTCGAGTGCCTAACTGAACGCAATGGTTAGAAAAAACAACCTCTTTGTTAGAATTCCTAACTAACATGCGACAGGATGCCACCAGACGGCGGTATGACGATGCCTGCGCCGCGACCCACGGCATGGACATCATCGGTGAGCGCTGGGCATTGCCGATCATGCGCGAATTGATGCTGGGACCACGGCGGTTCGGCGAATTGCGCAAGAGTCTGCCCGCGATCAGCGCCAATGTGCTGACGCAGCGGCTGGGCGACCTGGAGGCCGCGGGAATCGTGCGCCGGACCAGGCTGCCGCCGCCCGCCAGCGTGCAGGTCTATGGCCTGACCGAATGGGGGCAGCAGGCCGGGCCGGTATTCCAGGCACTGGGGCGCTGGGCGGCGCGATCGCCGCTTCACGACCCGACGAAGCCCTTCAGTCCGGTGTCACTGATGCTGTCGCTGCGGACGATGATCGATGTGCGCGAAGCGGGCAATCTGGTCGCGCGGCTGGGCTTTCGCTACGGTGGTGAGACGTTTCACTGGACGATCGATCATGGCGCGGTGACACTGGGGCGCGGCCTGCCGCCCGATCCGCACATCGTCTTCGGCGGTGAAACCGGCGGGGTGGCCGCGCTGATCTATGCGGGCGTGCCGCTGGACGCGTTGGAGGCGGACGGGTTGATCACGATCGAGGGCGATCGCGCGCTTGCCGCCCGCCTGGGACAATTTTTTCCGATGCCGGATAAGGCCAGGATCACTTGAACGCGTTCTAGCGGTTCCTGTAGGGCTCGACCTTGAAAGGCACCCGATGACCGATATTCCGAATACCCAGCCCGACAGCCGCGACACGACCATCCTCGAGGCCCCAGACAAGACCGTGTCGGTGCGCGAGATGTTCGGCATCGACATCGACATGACGGTTCCGGCGTTCAGCGAGGCGGACGAACGCGTGCCCGACCTCGACCCGGCCTATGTGTTCGACGCCGACACCACGCTCGCGATCCTGGCCGGCTTCGCGCACAACCGCCGCGTGATGGTGCAGGGCTATCACGGCACCGGAAAGTCGACCCACATCGAACAGGTCGCCGCGCGCCTTAACTGGCCGTGCATCCGTATCAATCTGGACGCGCACATCAGCCGCATCGACCTGATCGGCCGCGACGCGATCGTGCTGAAGGACGGCCAGCAGGTCACTGAATTCCGCGAAGGCCTGCTGCCCTGGGCGCTGCAGACCCCGACCGCGCTGGTGTTCGACGAATATGACGCGGGGCGTCCTGACGTGATGTTCGTTATCCAGCGCGTGCTGGAGACCGAGGGCAAGTTGACGCTGCTCGACCAGAACCGGGTAATCCGCCCCAACCCCTGGTTCCGCCTATTCGCGACCGCCAACACGGTCGGTCTCGGGGACACCAGTGGCCTCTATCATGGCACGCAGCAGATCAATCAGGGCCAGATGGATCGCTGGAATATCGTCGTCGGGCTTAACTATCTGCCTGCCAAGACCGAGGCGCAGATCGTGCTCGCCAAGTCGGGCGAGTATGACAAGCCCGGCGGCAAGGAGCAGGTCGACAACATGGTCCGTGTCGCCGATCTGACGCGCAAGGGATTCATCAACGGCGACATCTCGACCGTCATGAGTCCGCGCACCGTCATCACTTGGGCGCAGAACACGCTGATTTTCGGCGACGTCGGCTTCGCCTTCCGCCTGTCGTTCCTGAACAAGTGCGACGAGGCGGAAAAATCGCTGGTCGCGGAATATTACCAGCGCGTGTTCGGCAAGGACCTGCCCGAGAGCGTCTCGGCGAAGGCTTGAGTTGCGGGGTGGGCTAACCTACTTAGTCCACTACTGGAGGTGTGCGATGGCCGAAGCCGATCCGCAGAAGACGTTCAACGTCCATGAGGCCAAGACGAACCTGTCGAAGCTGATGGATCGGGCACATTCCGGCGAGGAAATCGTGCTCGCCAAGGCCGGCATCCCTTATGCGAAGATCGTGCCGTTCGACCCGCCCGCGCCCAAGCCGCGTCGCAAACCGGGAGGTTTGACCCTGTCCGGCGAAATTCCGGATTCGGTCTGGTTCGACCCGATGCCGGAGGACGAACTGGAGCTTTGGGAAGGCAAGCGGCTAGAGAAGTACGGATTTTGACTGCCTATCTGCTCGATACGCATGCCGCGATCTGGTGGTGGACATCGGATCCCAGACTCGGGGCGGCAGCGGCCGACGTGATCGTAGCTGATGTCGATACGATCTACCTCAGCGCTGCGAGCGTCTGGGAGGTCGCGATCAAGAGCAGCGCGGGGAAATTGCCGGAAATCGTTGATTTCGAGAACGAGTATGAGCCGTTGATGCGTGCCAACCGCTTCACGAGACTGACCATCACCGACGCCCATGCGCTTCGCAGCGGTTTCCTGCCCGGAACGCACCGCAACCCGTTCGATCGCTTGATCGCGGCACAGGCGCTGATCGAAGACTTGACCGTCATCACCCGCGATCCCGAAATCGCCGGCTTTGGCTGCAAGGTGCTCTGGTAATGGCCTCCGAAACGCCTCTCGATCGATTCAAGTCGGTCCTTGCCGGCACCTCGCGCGCGCTGGCCGAGCGGCAGGATGTCGAGCTGGCCTTCACCGCCGACGCGCCGACGCAGGCCGGGCGGCATCTGAAGGTGCCGATGCCGGCCCGAACGTTGCCGGCCGAGCAGGTGGCCGAAGCGCGCGGGTTTGCCGACAGTTTTTCGCTGCGGCTTCGACATCACGACAGCGCGCTTCACCAGCGCGGCGCGCCGCAGGACGCGGTGGCGCGCGCGGTGTTCGATGCGGTGGAAACGGCGCGGGTCGAGGCGGTCGGATCGAAGGGCTACGCCGGCATCGCCGCGAACCTCGATCGCGCGCTTGCCATGCGGATGAAGTCCGACCCGATCGCGCGTGCGCGCACGGCGGAAGAGGTGCCGCTGTCGAGTGCGGTCGCGCTGATGGTGCGCGAGCGGCTGACCGGACGTGAGGCACCGGCGTCGGCCGCAACGGGCCTGGCGATGGTCCGCGAGGATATCGAGGCGAAGGCGGGTGCCGATCTCGATGCACTGGCGTTCGCGATCGACGACCAGCAGGCGTTCGCGCGTCTGGTCGGTAAGCTGCTCGAAGACCTCGACCTGGTCGAGGGTGAAGTCCTGCCGCAAGAGGATGACGAAGGCGGCAAC
>DASTEN010000236.1:0-2294 GCA_035709645.1 Sphingomonas sp. | reverse complement strand
CCGCCCGCCGCCGGGGGTCCGCGCCGATGCCAGGACCGCGGCGGCCGGAAAGCGCGACAGCAGCGCGGCGGGGTAAAGACCGGCGAGAACCCCGACCAGGATCGTAAGGGCGACCAGGCCTGGCACGACGAGGTCGTACGGAATGGTCAGCGATAACCCGCCGGCCGCATTGACCAGCGGCAACCCTAGTTCCGCCAGCACCAGCCCACCGAGCGCCGCCAGCGCGACGGTCAGGATCGCCTCCCCTAGGAACTGGCGCATCAGCACGCTGCGGCTGGCCCCCAGGACCTTGCGCATCGCGACTTCGCGCGCGCGTAGGCCGGCGCGGGCGGTCGCCAGGTTGATGTAATTGACGACCGCGATCAGCAGCGTGAGGAGGCCGACGATACCCAGCGTGACGACGGTCAGCTTCCGGCTCGCACTCGCCTTGCCTTCGGGTTCCAGATGCATCCTGGCGATCGGCATGACGCCCAGATTGAGCGATTTCGACGCGTTCCGGCCCATATCGCGCAAGCCCCGCCGATCGACGAACGCCGGCATCCTTGCCGCGAACGCGCGGGCCGCCTCGGGCGTGTCGAACCGCAGGAACGTCTGGAGCGACGAACTGCCCCAATGGTACCACCACTGCGACGTCTGGGTGCGCGGCAGGGCCATCAGCGCCGACATCTTCAGGTCGCTGTTCGTCGGCAGATCCCGGAACACGCCCGCCACGCGATAGGTCCGCTGGTCGTTGATCGCGATCGTCAGCGTCTGGCCGACGGGATCGGTCGTGCCGAAATATTTCTTCGCCATGCTGTCGCTCAGCAGCACGTTCGATGGATCGGCCAGCGCCGACCCGCTGCCGTGGACCATCGGCAGATCGAAGACCGCGAAGAAGGCGGGATCGACCTGCACGAAGTCTTCGCTGGTCGCGACGCCGCCGCGGATGACGCTGCCGCCGGTCGGTTGGTAGCGGGTACCGACGACGCCGGGAAAATCCTCGCGCAGTTGTTCGAGCAGCCCGCCCATCGTCCAGTTCGACGGCCCGTTGAACGGACTTTCCGGAATGCTCCAGATGGTCTGGACGACATAGATGCCCTCGTGACGGGGCAGCCATTTCTCGAAGCTCGTCTCGAACCGGACGTAGAGCCCGAGGACCAGGAACACCGCGATCCCCACCGCCAGACCGCCGATGTTGAGCGCGGCGTAGAGTTTGTGGCGGACGAGCGAGCGGTAGAGCGACAGCAGCGCGAAGCGGTTCATCGGTCCGGACCTTTCCGTCAGATCGCGCGCAGGGCGGATGCGACGATGCGGCCGTCGAGCATGTCGATGCGGCGCTTCGCCATGTCGGCGTGGCTGGGGGAGTGGGTGACCATGACGATCGTCGCGCCGGCATCGTTCAGCCCGGTCAGGATGTTCATCACCTGCTCGCCGTTGGCCGTATCCAGGTTGCCGGTCGGTTCGTCGGCCAGGATCAGCTTGGGATCGCCCACGATCGCGCGGGCGATCGCGGCGCGCTGTTGCTGGCCGCCCGACAATTGGTGCGGGAAGTGGCGGGCGCGATGCGCGATGCCGACCTTGTCCATCGCCGCGGCGACCCGCCCCTTCCGGTCGCCGGCATCGGCGCGATAGGCGAGGCCAAGGGCGACATTCTCCTCGATCGTCAGTTCGTCGATCAGGTTGAAGCTCTGGAAGACGAAGCCGAGCGTGGAGCCGCGAAACTTCGCCAGTTCGGTTTCGTCGAGTTGCGCGAGATCGCGGTCGCCGAACAGATAGCGGCCGGCGGTCGGGCGGTCGACGGTGCCGAGCGTGTTGAGCAGCGTCGACTTGCCACAGCCCGACGGGCCCATGATCGCCAGGAATTCCCCTTGCGAGACGGCCAGGTCGATGTCGTGCAGCGCCGTCGTCTCGACCTCGTCGGAGACGTAGCGGCGCTGGATGCCTTCCATGCGGATCATGTTCTCGGTTCCCCTAGCGGATGTTCAGGACGTCGCCCTTCACGGACGACGTGTTGGTGGTGACGATGCGGTCGCCGACGGCCAGGCCGGACAGGATTTCGACCTGTTCGGGGTTGCGCCGGCCGGTCTTGATCGTGCGGCGGCGGGCGTGCGTGCCGTCGGCGTCGAGCACGAAGGCCGACGTGCCGCCGCCCGCCTCCAGCCAGCCGCCGATCGGGGCGACCAGCGCGCGGCTGGCGGCACCCAGCGTGATGCGGATGTCGATCGTCTGGCCGCGATTGAGGCCGGTGGCTGCGCGGTCGAAGGTCAGTTCGACGCGGAAACGGCCGTCCTTCACCGCGGGCAACACCTTCGACA
>DASTEN010000235.1:0-2978 GCA_035709645.1 Sphingomonas sp. | reverse complement strand
GAGACGCCCGAGCAGGCGCGCGACAAAAGGTTCAGGGCACCCGAATGGCGCGAGCAGCCGGTGTTCGATTTCCTGCGGCAAAGCTATCTGACGATCGCCGACCATCTGCTGAAGAGCGTCGACCAGATCGAGGGGATCGACGACGTGCAACGCGAGCGGCTGCGCTTCGCGACCCGCGGCTTCGTCGATGCGATGAGCCCGTCGAATTTCGCCGCGACCAACCCGCAGGTCATCGCCAAGGCGATCGAGACGCGGGGCGAAAGCCTGTTGAAGGGTCTGCAGAACATGCTGGCCGACATCCAGCGCGGCCAGTTGACGCACACCGATGCGCAGGCGTTCGAAGTCGGCCGCAACATCGCGACCACACCGGGCAAGGTCGTGCACCGCACGCCGCTGTACGAACTGATCCACTATACGCCGACGACCGACAAGGTGCTGGAGACGCCGCTGGTCATCTTCCCGCCGTGGATCAATCGCTTCTACATCCTCGACCTGACGCCGGAGAAGAGCTTCATCGCCTGGGCGGTGGCGCAGGGATTGAGCGTGTTCGTCGTATCGTGGAAGTCGGCCGACGCGACGCTCGCCGACGTAAGGTGGGACGATTACGTCGCGGCGCAGATCGATGCGATCGACACGATCCGCGATGTGCTCGACGTCCCCGCGGTCCATACGATCGGCTATTGCGTCGCGGGCACGACGCTTGCCGCCACGCTGGCGGTGCTGGCCGCGCGGGGGCAGGCGGACAAGGCGGCAAGCGCGACCTTCTTCACCGCGCAGGTCGACTTCGCCAGTGCGGGCGAACTGCAGCATTTCGTCGACGACGAACAACTGGCGATGATCAAGGGGCTGGCCACCGACGGCTATCTCGACGGGCGCTATATGGCCGCGACGTTCAACCTGCTGCGTGGCCGCGATCTCATCTGGAACTACGTCAGCAACAATTATCTGCTGGGCCAGGATTATGCGCCGTTCGACCTGCTCCACTGGAACGGCGACGTCACCAACCTGCCGGCGGGGTGGCATCAGAGCTATCTGACCGACCTGTACCGCGACAACCGGCTGGTCGTGCCGGGGTCGCTGAGCGTGCTGGACGTGCCGCTCGACCTGACGAAGGTCACGACACCGACCTATGTCCAGGCGGGACGCGAGGACCATATCGCCCCGGCCGAGAGCGTGTGGAAGATCACGCACCACTTCGCCGGCCCGCTGAAGTTCGTGCTGGCAGGGTCGGGGCATATCGCCGGCGTCGTCAATCCGCCGGCGGCTGGCAAATACCAGTATTGGACGAACGATGCGCCGGTCGCGACGCTGTCGGACTTCGTCGCGGGGGCCACGGAAACCAAGGGCAGCTGGTGGCCGGACTGGATCGACTGGATCCGCGACCTCGGCGCCGACACGGTCAAAGCGAAGGGCGCGCGGGTGCCGGGGAGGGGCCGGCTGGCGGCGATCGCCGACGCGCCAGGCGACTATGTGCGGGCACGCTAAGCCACTGTCGAAGCTAAACTTTCATAGCCGAAACCAGCTTATGTTGCAGCGCACAAAAACCGCCTTGCAATGCTGATCGATCTCGCCTATTTGTGCACTGCAACAAAACTGCGAGTGCATCATGGCGAGCAAGACTCCGAAGACCGCAGCGAAGGCGCCTGAAGCGGCCGCCGATCGCGTCGCGGCCGCGGTGACCGAAACCGCGCTCCAACCGATGAAGGCTGCGGCCAGCGTCGCGAACATTCCGGCCGCGCTTGCCGCGACGGCGGTAGAGGCGACCAAGGCGAAGCCCGGCGTGGCCGACGTTTCCGCTAAGGCTGCCGCGGCGGTCAAGGCGCCGGTCGCCGCTGCGAAGCGCACCGTCGCCAAGGCTGCGGCGCCTGTCGTTGAGGCGGTGAAGGCCACCGTCGTCGATCCCGTAAAAAAGGCGGTGGAAACCGCCGTCACCGCGGCCCCCAAGGTCGTTCCCACTGCAGAGAAGGACGTGACTTTCATGGCTACCCAGTTCGAAACCCCGAAGATGTTCACCGACGTCAGCGATCGCGCGAAGGCGATGTTCTCGAAGAGCCAGTCGGCCGTCGCCGACATGGGCGAATTCGGCAAGGGCAACGTCGAAGCGATGGTCGAATCGGGCAAGATCGCGGCCAAGGGCCTCGAGACGCTCGGCCAGGACGCTGCCGACTATACCCGCCGTTCGTTCGAGACGATGACCAGCGCGTTCAAGACGCTCGCGTCGGTCAAGTCGCCGACCGAATTCTTCCAGCTGCAGAGCGAGTACGTCCGCTCGGCGTTCGACCAGGCGGTCGCTCAGTCGTCGAAAACGACCGAGGCGATGATCAAGCTGACCAGCGACGCTGCCCAGCCGCTGTCGAACCGCTTCGCGGTCGCGGTCGAAAAGGTGAAGACCGCCGCGTAACGCGTTGGGGTGCTTACCCGGCACCGGAACGGGAAGGGGCGGGCGCCATGCGGCGACCGCCCCTTTTTCATGGATGACGATCATGCTTCAGGGTTGTTAGCAGCCATGGGTGCGCATATTTTACCGACCGTGACGACGATCCTCGCCCCCACCGCCTCTTCCGGCCAGCGTTCCGACGACGATGACGGCGGCATCAACACCGGCGTCGCGACGAAGACCCGCGCCAAGACCAAGAAGCCGACGCCGTACCGCGTGCTGATGCTGAACGACGACTATACGCCGATGGAATTCGTCGTACTGGTCCTCCAGCGCTTCTTCCGCATGGACATGGAACAGGCGACGCAGGTGATGCTGCACGTCCACCAGAAGGGCGTCGGCGTGTGCGGGACGTTCAGCTACGAGGTCGCGGAGACCAAGGTCGGACAGGTCATGGACTTCGCCCGACAGAACCAGCACCCGCTGCAATGCACGCTGGAGAAGGCTTGAGGCGATCGATCGCATCGTGCGGTTGGCAGAAGACGGCGATCTTTCTGCGCTGATCGGCCTCTATGAATCTGTCGGGTTCAGCGATGCGGCC
>DASTEN010000234.1:0-4265 GCA_035709645.1 Sphingomonas sp. | reverse complement strand
GGCGACTGAAGGCGCCGTCGCTGACTCTGAGCGCAAATTTCGATTGGCAAGCCGTGCGCGTGTAACCACATAGGCGCCGGGCGCGAATGCCTGCCTGTCCAATCCAAGGGTTATCCATGAGCGATTTCGACTATGATCTCTTCGTCATCGGCGCCGGTTCGGGCGGCGTCCGCGCCTCGCGCATCGCGGCCTCGCACGGCGCACGCGTCGCGGTGGCGGAGGAGTATCGGGTCGGCGGCACCTGCGTCATCCGCGGCTGCGTGCCGAAGAAACTGCTCGTCTACGGCGCGCATTTCGCCGAGGATCTGAAGGACGCCCAGCGGTTCGGCTGGAAGGTGCCGAGCGACTGCGACTTCGACTGGAAATGCCTGCAGGAAAACGTGCTGGCCGAAGTCGACCGGATCAACGGGGCGTATACGAACACGCTGGAGAGTCACGGCGTCGACATCATCAACGAACGCGCGGTGGTGACCGGCCCGAACAGCGTCCGCCTCGCCAGCGGGCGCGAGATCACCGCCGAGCGTATCCTGGTCGCGGTCGGCGCGCGACCGGCGGTGCCGTCGTGCCCGGGGCACGAACATGGCATCACCTCGAACGAGGTCTTCCACCTGGACGCGATCCCCAAGCGCGTGCTGATCGCGGGCGCGGGCTACATCGCCAATGAATTCGCCGGCGTGCTTCACCAGTTCGGCGCCCATGTGACGCTGATCAACCGCACCGACGTCATCCTGCGCGGCTATGACGAATCGATCCGCGACCGCCTGCTGCAGATCAGCATGATGAAGGGCATCGAATTCCGCTTCAACGCCGAGTTCCGCGGGATCGAGAAGCAGGACGACGGCTGCCTGAAGGTCGAGATGACCGGACATGAGCCGATCACCGTCGATTGCGTGATCTTCGCCACCGGCCGCGTGCCCAACACCGATGGGCTGGGGCTCGAAACGGCCGGCGTCGAGCTGGACGAAAAGGGCGCGGTGAAGGTCGATGCCGACAACCAGTCGAGCTGCCCATCGATCTACGCGGTCGGCGACGTCACCAACCGTGTCCAGTTGACCCCGGTCGCCATCCGAGAGGGCCAGGCGTTCGCCGACACCGTCTATGGCGGCAAGCCGACGCGGGTCGATTACAATTGCATCCCGGCCGCCGTGTTCAGTCACCCGCCGATGGCCGGCGTCGGCCTGACCGAAGCGGAGGCGAAGAACACGCTGGGGACGGTCAAGGTTTACCTCAGCGACTTTCGTGCGATGAAGAACGTGCTCGCCAACCGCAACGAGCGTTGCCTGTACAAGATGGTATGCGAAGCCGAGACCGACCGCGTCGTCGGGCTGCACATGATCGGCCCGGACGCGCCGGAAATTCTGCAGGCGGCAGCGGTGGCGGTGAAGGCCGGCCTGACCAAACAGGCGTTCGACGATACCGTCGCGCTGCATCCGAGCATGGCGGAGGAACTGGTGCTGATGCGCTAGCTGAGGCCAAGCGGCGTCGGCAATGCGACGACCGTGGTGCGCGAAGCGCACGGCCTCAGCCGGCCGGCGACGCTCAGCGTCGACCGACGACGCGGCTTCGCCGCGGCGCACTTTCCCACCGCGCTCCCGCGCAGGCGAAACCTCTGCGAAAGTCCTGTTTGTACCCCGGCGAAGGCCGGGGCCCATCTGGGGCGGCTTCGGTAGTCCACGAAAATATTTGACAAACTGGACTCCGGCCTTCGCCGAGGATTGGTTAGATGGCTGTAGCAAACAGACTTGCGCAGAGGTTTCACCTGCGCCGGGACACGGAGCATGTCGGCGCCCACAAAACATGACAAAGCCGCAACCCGCCGGTCACGCCTTCGACATGATCTCCTGCTAGATAAACATTCCCATGAGCCGGGAATCGATCGCAGAGACCTACGCCCGCGACGGCTTCGTCGTCGTCCGCCGTGTGTTCACCCCCGCCGAGATCGCGCAATTGTCCGCCGCGACCGATCAGCTTTGGAACGAGGGGACACGGCTGGGCGCAAGCTGGCGGCACGGCAATCTATTCTACAACGTCGCGCCCGGCCGGGACGGGGCGCCGAAGGTGCGGATGGCGCAGTGGCCGTCCTATCACCAGCCGGTCATGAACGCGGTCAGGCTCGACCCGCGGTTCGCACAGTTGCTCGGCCCGATGATCGGCGGCGACCTGAAACAGATCATCAACCAAGTCCACTGGAAGGAACCGAACGGCGGCGGCGACTTCGCGTGGCATCAGGATTCGCGCTTTCGCAAACCGGACGCCGCCTATCGCAATCTCGGCGACTCGTACGTCCAGACCGGACTGGCCATCGATCCGCACACGCCGTCATCGGGGTGCATGCGCTTCGTTCCGGGCAGCCACCGGCTGGGGAACGTCGATCTGGACATCGATGCCGACGTTCTGGGACGCACGATGGACGACGCAGCACTGGCGAAGATCGGCTACACGACCGCCGATGTCGTCGACTTGGTGCTCCAACCGGGCGACGTCGCTTTCTGGAACCCGTATCTCGTTCATGCCTCGGGCCGGAACGGCGAGGCGCATATGCGCCGCCTGTACATCAACGGCTATGTTCGCGCGCACGACTGCGATCGCGGCGAGTGGGCATTCCGCGACGGCCGACCGGTACCGCTCGGCCCCGAACCGGCGATCGTCCATTACGAAGATCTGCCGCACGATCGCGACCCGCATTACGTTTGAGTCAGCTGGATTCTCCCCTGCAAGGGGAGGCGGCAGGCCGCAGGACTGACGGAGGGGTGTAACCCTCTTAGGAGAGCGGGTCACCCCTCCGACCGGCTACGCCGGCCACCTCCCCTTCCAGGGGAGGATCGAAAGTCCTTGATTTCAAATGGGCTGTGCGGCTTGGGCAATGCCCATGCGCTTCTTCTCCGACAACGCCGCCCCGGTACATCCCGCCGTCCTCGACGCGATGGTTGCAGCGAACGTCCTCGATACCGCCTATGACGGCGACCGCTGGTCGCAGGCGCTGGACGGTGCGTTTTCCGATCTGTTCGAAACATCGGTGCGCGTCCTCTGGGTACCGACCGGCACGGCGGCCAATTGCCTGGCGCTGACCGCATTGTGCCCACCCCACGGCGGCATCGTCTGCCATCGTGACGCGCACATCCAGGTCGACGAAGCCGGCGCGCCCGAATTCTTTACGCATGGCGCAAAGCTGCTGCTGGCCGAAGGGCCGGGCGCGAAACTGACACCGGATGCGATCCGCGCCGTCACCGACCCGATCCGCCCCGACGTGCACCAGGTCCAGCCGCATGCGGTGTCGATCACCAACGCGACCGAATATGGCCTGGCCTATACCGCGGACGAGGTCGCCGCGATCGGCGATCTGGCCCAGGCGAAGGGTTGGGGTCTGCACATGGACGGGGCGCGTTTCGCCAATGCGGTCGCGCATCTCGGGTGCGCGCCGGCCGACGTGACGTGGCGGGCCGGGGTCGATGCGTTGTCGTTCGGTTGCGTCAAGAACGGCGGGATGTCGGCGGAGGCACTGGTGTTCTTCCGCCCCGAACTCGCAGCCCCCATCCTCTATCGCCGCAAGCGCGCGGGCCTGTTGTTTTCGAAGGGGCGCTATCTCGCCGCGCAGTTGCTGGCGATGCTGGACGGCGATCTGTGGCTGGAGAACGGCCGCGTAGCGAACGCCGGCGCGCAGGCGCTCGCGCAGGCGGCGGGCGACCGGCTGGTCCATCCGGTCGAGGCGAACGAAGTGTTCCTGCGGGTGACCGCGGACGAAGCCGCCGCGCTGCGTGCGCTCGGTTTCGACTTCTACGATTGGGGTGTCGGCGAAGCGCGGCTGGTCATCTCGTGGAACCAGACCGAAGCGGAGATCGCGCCGCTCGCGCAGGCGATCGCCGGGCTCTGACGAGCCGCGCGCGCGGCCGTCGCGGGGGAGGGTTATGTGACGCCCGCGTCCGCGCTAAGGCACCGGCGATGTCCGCTGCCGACCGCCCGCAATCGACCCGCCTGTCGGTCCTGATCCCCTTTGCGATCGTCACCGCGATTTGGGGGTCGACGTGGATCGTCATCACCGGACAGCTTGGAGTGGTGCCGCCGAGTTGGTCGGTGGCGTATCGCTTCGCGCTGGGTGGGGTGACGATGCTGGTCTGGGCGCTGATCCGGCGCGACCGGCTGGCGCTGGACGCGCGTGGGCTGGGCTTCGCGGCGGCGCTGGGCGTGATGCAGTTCGTGCTGAACTTCAATTTCGTCTACCGGGCGGAGCAGCATGTCACCTCGGGCCTGGTTGCGGTGGTGTTCGC
>DASTEN010000233.1:0-3902 GCA_035709645.1 Sphingomonas sp. | reverse complement strand
ACCTCCTCGACCGTGTTCTCCGCGGCCATATTTGCCTGCGTCTCGTTCGGCGGCTGCGGCGAACAGGCCATGAGCAGCCCGGACAGGGCGAGGGCGATCGGCGCGGCAGATTTCATCGCGGCAACTCCATTGACATGACGCAAGACCCCAGGCGGCGTTGGGAGGGTTCCGCCGCCCGGGCCCCGGCCGACGCCGTTACGGCATCAGCACGCTGTCGATGACGTGGACGACGCCATTCGACTGCATGACGTTGGCGGTGGTGATCATCGCGTGGCCGCCCTTGGCATCCTTGATGCCCCAGCCGTTACCCATCTTCATGAAACTCAGCGTGCCGCCGGCGACCGTCGTGTAGGTCGCGGTGCCGCCGCTGGCCTTTGCCTTCTTGGCGATGTCGTTCGCCGTGATCCGGCCCGGCACGACGTGATAGGTCAGGATCGAGGTCAGCTGTGCCTTGTTCTCGGGCTTCACCAGCGTATCGACCGTGCCGGCCGGCAGCTTGGCGAACGCGGCATTGGTCGGCGCGAACACGGTGAAGGGGCCCGGGCCTGACAGCGTGTCGACCAGACCGGCGGCTTTCACCGCGGTGACCAGCGTGCTGAGGTTCGGCGCGGCCGATGCGTTCGCGACGATCGTCTTGTTGGCCGACATCGGTGCGCCGCCGACGGTCGGGTTGCGCGCCATGTTCTGTGCGGCCAGCGGCGTCGCGGCCATCGCAAGTGCGGCACCGGCCATCAGGCCACGCATCAGGGTCTTGGTCATCCTGTTACTCCTCGAAGTGATTGATATGCCCCTTGCTCGAAATCAAATACGTCGCGGATCGGCGAATGGATGCATCGCCGGCTGGCTTTCGTACGCTGGCGGCGTTAGGGGCACCGCCAAGCCCACCGAAACCCCTCACAAGGATTCGAAGTCGCTACCATGCGCATCGCCATCGCCGCGGATCATGCCGCGTTCGCCCTGAAGCAGACGCTGGCCGCCTGGCTGCGCGAGGGCGGGTACGACGTGCTCGATCTCGGTCCGGACAGCGATGCGCGGGTCGACTATCCCGATTTCGGCTACAAGATCGCCCGCGCGATCCGTGACGGCGATGCGGAGCGCGGCGTTGCGCTGTGCGGATCGGGCATCGGCATCTCGATCGCAGTCAACCGCGAGCCCGCCTGCCGCTGCGCGCTGGTCAGCGAACCGCTGTCGGCCGCCCTCGCGCGCGAGCACAACGACGCCAACGTCATCGCGCTCGGCGCCCGCCTTATCGGCGAGGACATGGCGAAGGCTTGCATCACGGCCTTCCTGGTCGGCGACTTTGCCGGCGGCCGCCACGCCGGCCGCGTCGCCAAACTTACCCAACCCACTCTCGACGGAGACGCCGCATGAGCACGAATCCAGCCGCAGCCAATGATGTCCAGCCCGACGGCTTCTTCACCCGCGGCCTGGCCGAGGCCGATCCCGCGGTCTTCGCCGGCGTCCAGCACGAACTGACGCGGGAGCAGACGCAGATCGAACTGATCGCGTCCGAGAATATCGTGTCGCAGGCAGTGCTCGAAGCGCAGGGCTCGGTATTCACGAACAAATATGCCGAGGGTTATCCGGGCAAGCGCTACTATCAGGGCTGCCACCCCTCGGACGAGGTCGAGCAGCTGGCGATCGATCGCGCCAAGCAGCTGTTCAACTGCGGCTACGTCAACGTGCAGCCGCATTCGGGCGCGCAGGCGAACGGCGCGGTAATGCTGGCGCTGACGAAGCCGGGCGACACCATCCTGGGCCTCAGCCTGGACGCGGGCGGTCACCTGACCCACGGCGCGCGCGCGGCGATGAGCGGCAAGTGGTTCAACGCGGTCCAGTATGGCGTGACGCCCGACACGCACCTGATCGACTATGACGCGGTCGAGCGGCTCGCGGTCGAGCACAAGCCGACCCTCATCATCACCGGTGGTTCGGCCTATCCGCGCCAGATCGATTTCGAACGCTTCCGCGCGATCGCCGACAAGGTGGGCGCCAAGCTGATGGTCGACATGGCGCATTTTGCCGGCATCGTCGCCGGTGGCCTGCACCCGTCGCCGCTGCCCTTTGCCGACGTCGTGACCACGACCACGCACAAGACGCTGCGGGGGCCTCGCGGCGGCATGGTGCTGACCAATGACGACGCCATCGCCAAGAAGATCAACTCGGCGGTGTTCCCGGGCCTACAGGGCGGCCCGCTGATGCACGTCATTGCCGCAAAGGCGGTCGCGTTCGGCGAGGCGCTGCGGCCGGAGTTCAAGGGCTACATCGCTGCAGTCGTCGAAAATGCGAAGGTGTTGGCGGCCACGTTGAAGGAGCGCGGTGCGAATCTGGTTTCCGGTGGCACCGACACGCATCTGGCGCTCGTCGACCTGACGCCACTCGGCATCACCGGCAAGGACGCCGATGAAGCGCTGGAGCGGGCCGGCATCACCTGCAACAAGAACGGCATCCCCAACGATCCGCTGCCGCCGATGAAGACCAGCGGTATTCGTGTCGGATCGCCCGCCGGCACGACCCGCGGCTTCGGCACCGCCGAATTCCGCGAGATCGGCCACATGGTCGCCGATGTGCTCGACGGGCTGAAGTCGGCAGGCGAAGCCGGGGACCCGAAGGTCGAGGCGGACGTTCAGGCCCGTGTGCGCAGCCTTTGCGCGCGCTTCCCGATCTATCAAGGATAAGCCCGACCATGTCGCAGCTCGAAGACGTCCAGTCCAACATCAAGAACACGCCGGGTCTCGGCAAGAGCATGGCCAAATGGGGTGCCTTGGGCGCGGTGGTCGCGATCCCCGTGCCGTTCGTCGGCCCGATCATCGGCGCGCTTGCCGGTGCCGGCTATGCGTATATGAAGCGCAACAAGTAAGGTATCGAATGCGCTGTCCCTTTTGTGCCCACGAAAACAGCCAGGTAAAGGATAGCCGCCCCAGCGAAGACGGGGCGGCGATCCGCCGGCGCCGCCAGTGCGAGGCGTGCGGCGCGCGTTTCACGACCTTCGAACGCATTCAGCTGCGCGACCTGACTGTCGTGAAGAGCGAGGACCGTCGCGAGCCGTTCGAACGCGACAAACTGATCCGATCGGTTTCCGTCGCCTGCCGCAAGCGGCCGATCGACGCCGGCCGGATCGAGCAGCTGGTGTCGGGCATCCAGCGCCAGCTGGAAACCAGCGGAGAGGCCGAAGTCACCTCGACCCGCATCGGTGAGCTGGTGATGGACGGGCTGAAAGCGCTCGATTCCGTCGCCTACATCCGGTTCGCCAGCGTGTACAAGGACTTCACCGAAGCGCGCGATTTCGAGGCGTTTGCAGGAAGTGTGGAGGAAGTCGGGCGGGGGTAGTGGCCGGCGTCGCCCGGTTTCGTCTGTCGATAATCCGTTCGCCCCTTCCCCAAACCGTTCGTCCTGAGTAGCGACTGAGCTGCGGCGAAGGCGCATATCGAAGGACTGCGATGAGTTTCCATACGTACATGCTGCGGTGTTCGGATGGCCGATATTATGTCGGTCACACGGACAATCTTGAGGCTCGCCTAGCCCAGCATGAACGCGGAGAGGTCGTGGGGTATACACAGACACGCCGTCCCGTCGAACTGGTTTGGTCGGAAGCATTTTCTTCCCGTCAGGAAGCGATTGAAGTCGAGCGTCAGCTCAAGGGCTGGCGTCGGGAGAAGAAGGAAGCGCTGATCGGTGGCGACTGGGTGCGCCTCACATCCCTTGCGCGCAAGTCCTTCGATACGGGTCTTCGCCAGGCTCAGCCCCTACTCAGGACGAACGGTGGGGAGGGAGAAGAGGCGGGGGCCGATATTATCCCACCCCCCGCGATAGTCCTCGTCCGCCCGCAACTCGGCGAAAACATCGGCAAGGCCGCGCGTGCAATGCTCAATTTCGGCCTGACCGACATGCGCCTGGTCGCC
>DASTEN010000232.1:0-2300 GCA_035709645.1 Sphingomonas sp. | reverse complement strand
GCATGACGGTCGGCCGCCATCCGCTCGAGGATCTGGTGGCTGTACTGCAGCGTCGCGGGCATCAGTTCGGGCGTGTCGTCGGCGGCATAGCCGAACATGATGCCCTGGTCGCCGGCGCCTTCGTCCTTGTTTCCGCTGGCGTCCACGCCCTGCGCGATGTGCGCCGACTGCGGGTGCAGGTTGTTCTCGAACCGCAGCGTCTCCCAGTGGAAGCCGTCCTGTTCGTAGCCGATGCGCTTCACCGTATCGCGGACGGTCTTCTCGACCTCTTCGCGCACGCCCGCGGCCCAGTTGCCGGCCTCGTCCATGATGCCCTTACCGCGGATTTCGCCGGCCAGCACGACCAGCTGGGTCGTGGTCAGCGTCTCGCACGCGATGCGGGCTTCGGGGTCCTTGGACAGGAACAGGTCGACGATGGCGTCGGAAATCTGGTCGGCGACCTTGTCGGGATGGCCTTCCGAAACCGATTCGGACGTGAAGAGATAGCTGGAACGCATGAGAATCCTCGAGAATATGACCGAGGGAAAGCGTCAGGGCCGTTGCCATGCCCGTGATATAAAGCTTTCCTTATATGTGCTCTAGACCTGCGGCGGCCCAGCGTCAACGTCGCCGCAGGACCCGCGCCGCGGCAAGCAGCAGCAGCGCGACGCCGACCGCCGCCCAATTGCCGATGCGCGAAAAGAGCGTGGGGGCGTGGGCGGGCGGGATGGGCACGTCGATCGCCCCGGCGACGAACCGCGGCACGCTGGCAATGATCGCCCCGTCCGCCCCGATAACGGCGGAGATGCCATTGGGCGTCGATCGCACGACCGGCAGCCCTTCCTCGATCGCGCGCAACCGCGCCTGCGCCAGATGCTGCACCGGGCCCCAGCTGCCGAACCAGGCATCGTTCGACGGGTTGAAGATAAATCGCGGACGCTTGGCCGGATCGACGACGTCGCCCGAGAAGATGATTTCGTAACAGACCTGAAAGCCGATCGGCCCGAACGGCGCGATGTCGACGGAACGCGGGCCCGGCCCATCGGCGAAGTCGATATCGCCCGCCACCAGCCGCGACAGCCCCAGCGGTTCCAGGATCGGACGCATCGGCAGATATTCGCCGTACGGGACCAGATGCGCCTTGTCGTAGCGACCGGCCAACCGTGCATCCGGCGTCACGACGAACACCGAATTGCCCGCCTCGGTGATCTCGCCGGCCGCATCGAACATCAGCGCCGTTCCACCGACCAGCGCCCGGTCGTTCGGCCCCAGCAGCCGCGCGATGCCGGCCCGTGCGGCCCGGGGGGATCCGAACCGCAGATACCATTCGTACGGATAGCCATCCTCCAGATACGGCTGGACGACGCCTTCGGGCCACAACACCAATCGCGGTGCGGCGCCGGGCCTGCCCGACAATGCCGCCAACCGCGCCGACGCGGCGCGCCAGTCGTCGCGCGTGATGTGGATCTGCTGGTCGATGTTCGGCTGGACGACGCGCAGCCGCGGCGCGGTCGGCGGTTGCGGCGCGGGGGGCGTTCGGTAGCTGATCGCGACGAGCGGCACCGGCGCGATGACGAAAAGGCTCGCGAGGATCAGCATCAGCGGTCGACGCGGTACGGCAAGCAACAGCGCGGCCGCCGTGACGGTCAGCCCCGACAGCGCATAGGTGCCGATCAGCGTACTCAGCCACGCCACCGGCTGCACCGGCACCCATGCCACCGCCAGCGGATCCCAGGCATAGCCGGTGAACAGCGTCGAGCGCAGCCATTCGCCCGCGATCCACGCCGCGCCCGCGACCAGGGCAAAGGCGACGCCCGGCGGCGTCGCGGCATCGCCCCGGCTGCGCGGCGACGCCAGCCGCCACAGCAAACCGGCGGTGATCATCGGATAGACCGCGAGATACAGCGCAAGGCCCACCGCCGCACCATAGCCGAGCACCGGCGGCATCTTGTCCTGATAGTCGAACGCGTGCTGGATCCAGTTGTTGTTGACCGTGAAATGGCCGACCCCGAACAGCCACCCGGTCAGCAACGCCCGCTTGAGGTCGGGCGCGTCGTACACCAGCCGCAGCCACGCTGCGATGGCGACGATCATCAGCGGGATCAGCTCGAGCGGCGCGAAACCGGTGGCGGCGACGGCGCCGAGCAGGATGGGGATCAGGAAACGCATGCTCGATTCGCTCTAGCGGGGTGGGGCAGAAGAAGGAATTGGTTCAGAGAAGGCACGAAGGCGCAAAGAGACGGCGGTTAGGCCGGGTCGACATTCAGAGGTGGCGGCATATTTATTGGTTGAGAGATCCACTCTTTTGTCACCCCGGACTT
>DASTEN010000231.1:0-10785 GCA_035709645.1 Sphingomonas sp. | reverse complement strand
GAGCGTGCAGCCGAAGCCGCACGTTCGCCGCGCGAAGACGTCGGCACCGGTGACGATCCGCTCGCCGCAGTCGTGCCGAGCGGCACCGGCACCGATGCAGATGCCGGCGACTATCTGACTGAAGAATAAGCGGGACACCCCGGCGTTGCACGAGCGACGCCGGGGGCTGCCACGGCGAATGGCGCGACCGGCACGGCCGGTGACGTCACGCGGCTTGGCGCGCCGCTGAGGTGAAACCGCCGTCCGGGCGACCGGGCGGCGGTTTTCGTTCTGCCCGCGCTAGGCGTGCCCACACGCGATCTATCCGACGTTTCCCCACCCGAACGGAAGAGCCCCCCCCTGTTGCAACGACCATGGGGGACGAGCTTTTCGCGCGATCCAGCACGCGGGCCGCCCTACCGCTTCCGCCGTCACGCCAGGCAAACTGTGCGGAAATCGGCACATGCAAGCGATCCGCGCGGTTCGAACGGCTGATGCACGGTCCGCAAGTGTGATGCCGTCGCACGCAATCACCCAAACTTTTGCATGTTCTCCAGTGGCTTGCGGCACGAACCGATAGCCAACGCTGCGACCGTACCTGCGACCCAACCTCCCCTGTATGGTGCCGAAATGATCCGCGCCGCCCTTTCGATCCTGGTCAGCACCGCCGCCCTCCCCGCCCTGGCGCAGACCGCCGCGCCATCGGAGGGCCGCGAAGTCCCCGCCCCCGCGACACCGTCGGTGATCGGCTATCCCGCCGCCGCGAACGGCGACGGCGCGACGGTCGCCGGCTACAACCTGTCGCGCTGGGCAGAGGACTGGCGCAAGATGCGCTTGTCCAAGAACCGCGACGACCTGTTCGATCGATTGAAATTCCTACCGCTCGACAGTGACGGCGACGTCTATCTGACGCTGTCGGGCGAAGCGCGCGTTCGGGTGAACCACACGACCAATCCCAACCTGCGCGAAGCGCGGGCGCAGCGTCAGGACATCAATCGGCTGGTCGCCGGCGCCGACCTGCACATCGGCCCGCATGTCCGCGGCTTCGTCGAACTGGCGCATGGCGGCATATCCGGGGTCGAACTGGGCGCCCCGGCTGCGACGCTACGCAACGACGTCGTCGTCCAGCAAAGTTTCGTCGATGTCTCCACCACCATCGCCGATGTCGCGATCGGCGCACGGTACGGCCGCCAGGAATTCGCCGATGGGCCCAATCTGCTCGTCTCCTCGCGCGACAACAATACGATCCGGTATACGCTGAACGGCTGGCGCGCCTGGGCCCGCGGCCGCACCGTCCGGATCGACGCCTTCGACCTGAGGCCGACGCAATATGGCGATCTGGGCACGGACGACGACGTGATCGACCCCGCCCGCCGGTTTTCGGGCGTGACGCTGGGCTTTGTCGTACCGACGGCATGGCTTGGCGGATCGAAGCTCTATTTCGACCCCTTCCTCTGGCGTCGCCGCAACGACGTGGGGGCGTGGGGCGGGCGGATCGGCCCGGCGGAGCGTTTCTACCTGGGCACGCGATTGTGGGGCGATGCCGGACGGTGGACGGTCGACTGGTCGGTCAACCACCAGTGGGGCAGCTACATCGATCAGTCGATCGATGCCTGGCAAGTGTTCCTGGCACAGACCTATCGCGTCGGCGCATCCCCGCGCGCGCCCCGCATCGGCGTTCATTTCGATTACGCCAGCGGCGGCGGCGGCTATGGCGACGGCAAGCTGCGCAACGCCTATGCGCCGTTCGGCAACAACATCTATTACAGCTACCAGCTGTTCCTGACGCCGTCGAACCTGATCGCGATCGCGCCGAACGTGACGGTCGCGCCCGCGTCGACCCTGCGCGTGACGGGCGAGTACATGCTGACGTGGCGCGATGACGTCCGCGATGCGGTCTACCGCGCGAACGGCCAGCCCTTTGCCGGCACCCAGCGGGTACCCGACGCCAAGATCGCCGACGTCTGGCGTCTGCAGGCGGTCTGGACGCTCAGCCCGCGGCTGTCGGTGACGGGTCGGTACGAACACCTCGCGGCTGGCCCAGCGCTGACCAAGGCGGGGTATCGCAGTTCCGACTTCCTGGCGGGCTGGGTCAGCTTCCGCTTCTAGACCAGAACGTCCCCGTTCGCCGCGGGTACGCCGAAATCGGGTGTTCCGTCGGCGCGCCAGCGCAGCCGCTCGACACGGGTGTGGCGATTGGGATCGTACAGAGGATCGCCCGTGATCTTCTCGTAATCGCGCGCGTGATAGACCAGCACGTCGCGCCCGCGAGCGTCGACCGTGAAGCTGTTATGGCCCGGGCCGTAGATGCCGTGCTCCGCCGACGTGCGGAACACCGGCTCGGGCGATTTCACCCAGGCCGCGGGGTCCATCAGGTCGGCGTCGTCGCGCGCCGTCAACAGGCCCAGGCAATAGCGGGCATCGGTCGCGCTGGCGGAATAGGTCAGGAAGACGCGGCCGCCCCGGATCAACGGCGCCGGTCCCTCGGCGACCTTGAACCCCTGCACTTCCCACGGCAGCGTGGGGACCGTCAGCCGCGTCGGCCTGGCGCCCAGCGTCGTCGGCGTGGCGAGCGGCGCGAGGTAGAGGTTCGAATTGGTGGCGATCCCCGGTTCCTGCTGCGCCCAGGCGATATAGCGGGTGCCGCGATGGGTGAAGATCGTCGAATCGAGCGTAAAGCTGTCCCATGGCGTCATCAGCTGCCCCAGCACCGACCAGCGATCGGCCATCGGATCCTGGCCCTCGCATTCCAGCACATAGGTACGGATGCGGAACCGCGCATCGCCGTCCCCGGCCGCGACATAGACGTACCAGCGCCCATCGATCCGGTGCAGTTCGGGCGCCCAGATATGCCCCGCCATCCGGCCCGTGGCCGGACGCCGCCACAGCACCGCTTCGGGTGCGGTCGCCAGTGCGGCGATGCTGGGCGCCCGGCGCAGGATCACGCGGTCATATTCGGGAACGGATGCGGTAAAGGTGTAGCTGCCGTCCGCCTGCCGGACGATCTGCGGGTCGGCGCGCTGACGGATCAGGGGATTGGGAACGCGCGTTTCGCGCAGCCGGCGGCGCTGCGCGGCGGCCGGCAAGGCGATCGTCGCCGCCGCCCCGGCAAGCAGCGCACGGCGATCGATCGTCCGCGTCGTCACGCAGCCCGCGCCGTCATTCGCCGTCATCCTCCTCGTCCATTTCCTGTTCGGCGGCTTCCATGAAGTCGCGCGCCGCGTCGCGATCCTCGGGATCGTCGAAGGCGTCGTCGATATCGGGCGCGATACCCAGCATGAACATCAGGCACCACAGCGCGAAACGACGGCCGGAATCCTTTTCCAGCCCGAATTGCAGGCGCAACCGATCGACGCCGGCCGCGACCTGTTCGGGCGGCAGGTCCTGTATCTCGGTGGTGTTGAAGAAGCGGACGAGGAGGGAATCGAAATCCATCGCCGCCGTCTAGCCGAAGCCCGCAGAAAAACCAAAGGCGCGTGGCGAGCGCCGCTGCCCCGCCGCCGGCGGCGAGGAACTGGCTACAGCGCGGTCCGCACGCTCAGCAGTTCGGGGAAGAAACCCTGGTCCAGCACCTTGGCCAGATAGGCCACGCCGGCCGTTCCGCCGGTGCCGGTCTTGAAGCCGATCACGCGCTCGACGGTCTTCAGATGACCGAAGCGCCACAATTGGACGTGATATTCCAGGTCGACCAGCTTTTCGGCCAGTTCGTACAGGTCCCAATACCGGTTGGCGTCGGCATACACCGCCGCCCACGCCTTCTCGACCGCAGGCGATGCGCCATAGGGTTGCGTCCAGTCGCGCTCCAACCGGTCGGCAGGCAGGTCGAACCCGCGCCGGGCCAGCAACCGCAACGCTTCGTCGTACAGACTGGGTCGCGCCAGTTCGTCGGCCAAGGCAGCGGCGACCTCGGGCTCGCCGGCGTGCACGTCGACCATTTCCGGCTTCTTGTTGCCCAGCAGGAATTCGATTGCGCGATACTGGTCCGACTGGAACCCGCTCGACGTGCCCAGCTTGCCGCGCATCGCGGTGTAATCGGCGGGCGTCATCGTCGCCAGCACCTCCCACGACTGGATCAGCTGGGCCTGGATGCGCGCGACGCGGCTCATCATCTTGAACGCCGGGTTCAGGTCGTCGGCGATCAGCGACTGCCGTGCGGCACGCAGTTCATGCAGGCACAGCTTCAGCCAGATTTCGCTCGACTGATGGATGGCGATGAACAGCAGTTCGTCATGCGCCTCCGACAGCGGCGATTGCAGATCGAGCAGTTCGGGCAGGCGCAGATAGCTGCGGTAGGTGATGGGATTGGCCATGCTCTTCCCTACGCCCTTCGGGCCGCGCTTGTCGAAGGGCTGCCGTTTCTTCTACCGGTCCAGCAACCACCGGAGACTGATTCATGAAGACCCGCGCCGCCGTCGCCTTCGAAGCGAAGACACCGCTCGAAATCGTCGAACTCGATCTGGAAGGTCCCAAGGCCGGCGAAGTCCTGGTCGAAATCATGGCGACCGGCATCTGTCACACCGACGCCTACACGCTCGACGGCCTCGATTCGGAAGGGATCTTCCCGAGCGTGCTGGGCCACGAAGGGGCAGGCATCGTCCGCGAGGTCGGCGCCGGCGTGACCAGCGTGCGTCCGGGCGACCATGTCATCCCCCTCTACACCCCCGAATGCCGCCAGTGTAAGTCGTGCCTCAGCGGCAAGACCAATCTGTGCACCGCGATCCGCGCCACGCAGGGCAAGGGGCTGATGCCCGACGGCACGACGCGCTTCAGCTACAAGGGCCAGCCGATCTTCCACTATATGGGCTGTTCGACCTTCTCGAACTTCACGGTACTGCCCGAGATCGCGGTCGCCAAGATCCGCGAGGACGCGCCGTTCCAGACCAGCTGCTACATCGGCTGCGGGGTGACGACCGGCGTCGGCGCGGTGACCAACACGGCGAAGGTGCAGGCGGGCGACACCGTCGTCGTCTTCGGCTTGGGCGGCATCGGTCTGAACGTCATCCAGGGCGCACGGATGGTCGGCGCAGGTCGGATCGTCGGTGTCGATCTGAATCCGACACGCGAAAGCTGGGGCCGCCAGTTCGGAATGACCGACTTCATCGACGCACGGGGGCTGAGTCGCGAGGAGATGATCGCCGCGGTCGCCGCACTGACCGACGGCGGCGCGGATTATAGTTTCGATTGCACCGGCAATACCGAGGTCATGCGCACCGCGCTGGAATGCTGCCACCGCGGCTGGGGCACCAGCATCGTCATCGGCGTGGCGGAGGCCGGCAAGGAAATCTCGACCCGCCCGTTCCAGCTCGTCACCGGCCGCAACTGGCGCGGCACCGCGTTCGGAGGGGCGAAGGGCCGCACCGACGTTCCCAAGATCGTCGACTGGTACATGAACGGCAAGATCGCCATCGACCCGATGATTACCCATGTCCTGACCCTGGACGAGATCAACAAGGGCTTCGACCTGATGCATGCGGGCGAAAGCATCCGGTCGGTGGTGGTGTACTGACGGCCCGCCTGTCACCCCCGTCCGCGCGAAGGCAAATTCTGGCTGACGTCGCGAAATAGCCGCCAATCCAGCCAGAACCGATTCCCGGCTTCGCGAGAATGATGAACCAGAGAGTAGGAGAGGACGACCCATGTTCACCCACGTCATGCTCGGCGCAAACGATATCGACGCGTCTAAGGCCTTTTACGACGCCACGCTGGGCGCGCTGGGCGCCAAGCCCGGCCGTGTCGATCCGAAGGGCCGCGTGCTCTACATACACGGCGGCGCGATGTTGCTGCTGGGCAAGCCGATCGACGGCCAGCCCGCCTGTCATGCCAACGGCGGCACGATCGGTTTCGCTGCGGCCTCCCCGGAAGACGCCGACGCCTGGCATGCCGCCGGCATCGCCAACGGCGGCACCGCGATCGAGGACGCGCCGGGCATTCGCGACGGCGGTTTCGGCAAACTGTACCTGGCCTATCTGCGCGACCCCGCGGGCAACAAGGTCTGCGCCCTGCACCGCGTCGCGGAGTAAGGCCTTCCGCGCTCCCGCGCAGGCGGGAGCCCAGGGTTGCGGGCCACATCGTCGCCCGCTTTAGGCTCCCGCCTGCGCGGGAGCACGGCGCCCCACGCAACCAATCCTCGTCCCGCACATTGCCCTCTTCGAGCCGTTAGACCTGAACGGCGCCGGAGAGTTCGCCGATGTTCGCCACGTCCCGCCCGGGGCTTCTGCACCCGCTCCACGCGATCCTGCTCGCCTTTCCCATCGCGCTGTTCACCGGCGCGCTGGCATCCGACATCGCGTATCTGAATACGGCCGAGATGCAGTGGTCGAACTTCGCGGCCTGGATGATCACCTTCGCGCTCGTCGTGGGGGGACCGGTGCTGCTGTGGTCGCTGATGTTGCTGCTGCGCCGTCGCAACCGTGGGCCGGCGCGGCTATATGTCGCCTGCTTCGCGGTCGCCTGGGTGCTGGGGCTGGTCAACGCGTTTCAGCATAGCCGCGATGCCTGGGCGTCGGTCGGCGTTGCGGGCCTGATCCTGTCGCTCGCGTCGACCGGCCTGGTTCTCGCCGCCGGCTGGATCGCCTTTTCCGCCACCGTCGACCGGGAGATGGTCCGATGACCCCACGCACGATCGTCGCGCTGGCGCTGCCGCTGATCCTAGCCGCCTGTGGTGGCCAGCCGCAGGACCTGAACCAGACCGGCGCGGATCCGCAGCTTCCGGCGCAGGACCAGACGCTGGTTCCGCCGATGAAGATCGCGAAGCCGATCGGCTGGGGCGATGCCGTCCCGACCGTCCCGGCCGGCTTCTCCGCGACCGCCATTGCGACCGACCTGGCCATTCCGCGCCAGATGCTGGTTCTGCCGAACGGCGACCTGCTGGTGGCCGAAGGGCGCGGCGGACATGCGCCAAAGCTACGACCGAAGGACGTGATCGCGGGCTATATCAAGAGCCTGGGGACGACCAGCGTGAAGGGCGGCGACCGCGTCACGCTGTTGCGCGACACCAACGGTGACGGGCGGCCCGACGTGCGGGCCGTGTTCATCTCCGACCTCGACGCGCCCTATGGCCTCGCGTTCGCCAACGGCTATGTCTACGTCGCCAACCAGGGTGACCTGTTGCGGTTTCCCTATCAGGACGGCGCGACCCGCCTGACCCGCCTGACCCGCGGCGAGCGGATCACGAAGCTGCCGTCCGAGGTCAACCATCACTGGACAAAGTCGCTCACGGTCAGCCCCGACGGCCGGCGGCTGTACGTCGGCATCGGCTCCAACAGCAACGTCGGCGAACGCGGGATGGAGGTCGAGGAAGAACGCGCGGTGATCTGGGAGATCGACGCCGCAACCGGCGCACGCCGCACGCTCGTGACCGGCATCCGCAATCCGACCGCGCTCGATATCAATCCGGAAACGGGTGCGCTGTGGTCGGTGGTGAACGAACGCGACGAACTCGGCCCCCGGCTGGTCCCCGATTACCTTACGCACATCCAGCCCGGTGCGTTCTACGGGTGGCCGTACAGCTATTGGGGTCAAAACGCGGATCCACGCGTCCATCCGCAGCGGCCCGACATGGTCGCCAAGGCGACGCGGCCCGATTACGCGCTGGGCAGTCATGTCGCAGCTCTGGGGCTGTCGTTCGTGCGGAATGGTGGCTTTGGCGGCAACTTCACCAACGGCGCGTTCGTCGGCGAACATGGCAGCTGGAACCGGCAGGACCTTGCCGGGTACAAAGTCGCGTGGATCCCGTTCGCAAACGGCCGCCCGGCCGGTCCCCCACAGGATTTCGTGACGGGGTTCATCGTCGGCGACAAGGCGCGCGGCCGGCCGGTGGGCGTCGCGTTCGACCCCCAGCGCCGTGCGCTATACGTCGCGGACGACCTGGCCAACACGATCTGGAGGATCGCACCGACCGGACGGTAAGTTACTGAGGCAGCGTCCGCCGGCTCCGATCAGCAGCGGAGTGTCATCGTCCGTTCCCGCATGTCGACGGTAATCGAAACGCAGCCGGCCAACGCGTCGCGGCCGACGCGCAGCAACCTCTGCGCGGCGGGCGGATCGGTTTTCGCGGTGACGACGACCGCGCCGTCGTTTTCCGCATCGGGGTCCAGCGTCCGCAGGTTTTCGGCGCGGCCGTAGTCGACGACCCGGGCCGACAGCACAGCAAGCCTGACCGGACCGATCATCAGCGGCGTCGCCAGTTCGAACGTCCGCACCGGCCGTGCGACGCCGTTGATGATCAGTTCCGACCGCGTCGCGCCGGTCATCCGCCCGCCAAGGATCGGCGCGATCACGCGGGCGGCAGGCGCCGTGACGACGGACGCGGCATACGCCAGTTCGACCCGCATCGCGATTGACGTCGTGCCGACGGGAAGGGTCGCATAGACCAGATTGCCGCGATCGTAGCGGTCGAAGGGAAAGCGCGTATCGACCGCATCGGGACGGTCGCGACCCAGGGTGAAAGTGATCGCGCGGTACCGCAGTCCGCGCGGGCCGATGATGCAGTCGGCCCCGTCGACCGTACGGAATTCGCCCCATCGCACGCCGCGCGTGAAGCTCTGATCGAGGATCGTCACCGGCAAGCTGGTGCGTCCCCCCATCACATCCACCGATCCGACGCTGGCGATGGGCAACGGCCCCTCGCCGGTAATCCCCGCCTTCGCGATGAAATCGGCATTGCACAGCAGATGTCGCGGGCCGCTCGGTTCGATCAACACGGTTCCGGCGTGCCCATCGACGTCGACGGGCAGCAGCGTCGTCAGGCGATCTGGGCGCGCGCAGACGACGACTTCCGTGGCCGTCGACTGGCAATCGCGCTGTCCGACGGTCGCATCGAGGACGAGGGTCGATCCGGCCTGGAAGAGCGCGGTCAGCAGGCTGGGCATCGGGGGACTCGCGGCATCGCCGGCGATGGTGCGGGATGAGGCGGGGTGGTGTCCAAAAACGAAAACGGCCGGGGTTAGCCCGGCCGTTATTTATTTCGTGGCTCGCCGCGGCAAAGCCGCGTCGTCGGTCGTCGCTTGAGCGACGCCGGCCGGGTCGCCTGAGTGGCGCTGGTCGCAGCGTTGCTGCGACCTAGCTCAGGCGGCCTTCGCCCTGCTCGCGCGCTTGCGCTCGTGCGGGTCCAGGTGCCGCTTGCGAAGGCGGATCTTCGTCGGCGTGACTTCGACCATCTCGTCGTCGTCGATGTACGCGATCGCCTGTTCCAGCGTCATCGTCTTCGGCGGGGTCAGGCGGACGGCGTCGTCCTTGCCACCGCTCGCGCGGAAGTTGGTGAGCTGCTTCGCCTTCATCGGATTGACCTCGAGGTCTTCCGTCTTGGCGTTCTCACCGATGATCATGCCCTCGTACAGCGCCTCGCCGTGGCCGACGAACAGGATACCGCGATCCTCGAGCGGCCCGAGCGCATAGCTCTGCGCTTCGCCACTGCCGTTCGAGATCAGCACGCCGTTCTTGCGGCCTTCGATCGGGCCCTTGTGCGGGCCGTACTTCTCGAACAGTCGGTTCATGATGCCGGTGCCGCGCGTGTCCGACAGGAACTCGCCGTGATAGCCGATCAGCCCCCGCGACGGCGCCGAGAAGGTGATGCGCGTCTTGCCACCGCCCGACGGGCGCATGTCCATCATCTCGCCCTTGCGCTGGTTCATCTTGTCGACGACCGTGCCCGAGAATTCCTCGTCCACGTCGATGACGACCGTTTCGTACGGCTCCATCTTCTGGCCGTTCTCTTCACGGAACAGCACGCGCGGACGGCTGATGCCGAGCTCGAAACCTTCGCGGCGCATCGTCTCGATCAGCACGCCGAGCTGGAGTTCGCCGCGGCCGGCGACCTCGAAGCTGTCCTTGTCAGCGCTTTCAGTCACCTTGATCGCGACGTTCGATTCGGCTTCGCGCTCCAGGCGGTCGCGGATCATGCGGCTGGTGACCTTGCTGCCCTCACGCCCCGCCATCGGCGAATCGTTGACCGCGAAGCGCATCGACAGCGTCGGCGGATCGATCGGCTGCGCCTGGATCGCTTCGGTGACGGAAATGTCGGCGATAGTGTTCGACACGGTCGCGACGCTGAGGCCGGCGAGCGAGATGATGTCGCCGGCGCGTGCTTCCTCGACGGGCACGCGATCGAGCCCGCGGAAGCTCATCAGCTTCGAAGCGCGGCCGGTTTCGATCACCTTGCCGTCCATGTCGAGCGCGTGGATCGGCTGGTTGACCTTCACCACGCCCGACTGGACGCGGCCGGTCAGCACACGGCCTAGGAAGTTGTCGCGGTCGAGCAACGTCACGAGGAAGCTGAACGGCGCCTCCTGATCGAGATTCGGCGGCGGGACATGATCGACGATCTTCTGGAACAACGGCTCCAGCGTGCCTTCACGACGCGTGGGATCGTCACTGGCATAGCCGTTGCGGCCCGAGGCGTAGAGCACGGGGAAGTCGAGCTGTTCGTCGCTCGCATCCAGCGTCACGAACAGATCGAAGACTTCGTCGAGCACTTCCTGGATGCGCTCGTCCGGACGGTCGACCTTGTTGACGACGACGATCGGGCGCAGGCCCAGCGCCAGCGCCTTGCCGGTCACGAACTTCGTCTGCGGCATCGCGCCCTCCGACGAATCGACCAGCAGGACGACGCCGTCGACCATGCTCAGGATGCGCTCGACCTCGCCGCCGAAGTCGGCGTGACCCGGCGTATCGACGATGTTGATCCGCGTGCCTTCCCATTCGATCGACGTCGGCTTGGCGAGAATGGTGATCCCGCGCTCCTTTTCGAGGTCGTTCGAATCCATCGCGCGTTCCTCGACGCGCTGGTTGTCGCGGAAGGTGCCCGAC
>DASTEN010000230.1:0-2653 GCA_035709645.1 Sphingomonas sp. | reverse complement strand
GTCGATCGTGACGACGGTGTTCCTGCGGCTGATCAAGATGATCATCGCGCCGCTCGTTTTCTCGACGCTGGTCGTCGGGATTGCGCACATGGGCGATACCGCGGCGCTGGGCCGGGTCGGCCTGCGCTCGATCCTGTGGTTCGTCGGCGCCAGCCTGTTGTCGCTGACGCTCGGCCTGATCCTGGTCAATCTGTTCCAGCCCGGCGTCGGCCTCGGCATCCCGATCCCTCCGGCCGATGCCACGAGCGGCGTCGACAAGGCCGCGTTCGATTTCAAGAATTTCGTTAGCCACGTCTTTCCCGCCTCGGGGATCGAGGCGATGGCGAACAACGAGATCCTGCAGATCGTCATCTTCTCGGTCTTCATCGGCGTCGCGATCACCGCGGTCGGCGAGAAGGCGGCGCCCCTGGTCAAGGGAATCGAGGCGCTGGTGCAGGTCATGCTGCAGGTGACGAACTACGTCATGCGCTTCGCCCCCTTCGCCGTCTTCGCGGCGGTGACGGCGACACTGGCGGAACGGGGCCCCGAAATTCTCGGCACGCTCGGCTATTTCATGCTGACCTTCTACATCGCGCTCGGACTGCTGTGGTGCCTGCTGATCGGTATCTGCTATCTGCTGGTCGGCAAGCGCACCGGGCTGCTGGTCAAGTACATTCGCGACCCGCTGCTGCTGGCCTTCACCACCGCATCGTCGGAAGCGGCGTATCCGCGCACGCTGGAAGCGCTCGACAAGTTCGGCGTGCCGCCGCGGATCGCCAGCTTCGTGCTGCCGCTCGGCTATTCGTTCAACCTCGACGGGTCGATGATCTATATGACCTTCGCGACGATGTTCATCGCGCAGGCCTATGGCATCGAGATGACGCTGACGCATCAGATCACGATGCTGCTGATCCTTATGATCACGTCGAAGGGCATTGCCGGCGTGCCGCGCGCTAGCCTGGTCGTCATCGCCGGCACGTTGTCGTTCTTCGACATTCCGGAGGCCGGTCTGCTGCTGATCCTGGCGATCGATCACTTCCTCGATATGGGCCGATCAGCCACCAACGTCGTCGGCAACGCTGTGGCCGCGACGGTGATCGCCAAGTGGGAGGGTGACCGTCTGGACCCGATCGAAAGCGCGGTGATCGACGCGCCGCGCGCGCCGGCCGGGCATGGTCCGGCGGACGACGTCGACAGCTTCCGCAAGATCTGACCAGGTTGGGGGCGAGGCGCCGGGCTTCGCCCCCCTCCGGTCCGCCGCGCGATCAGGCGTAGGCGTAGGGTCCGCCGGCCTCCAAGGCGCGCCGATAGGCCGGACGGGACTGGACCCGGTCGAGCCACGCGATCGTCGCCGGGCGGCTGGAATCGAGCCCGGCGCGGCTGCGGGCCGCTTCCAGCGGAAAACTCATCATGACATCGGCGGCGGTCATCGTGTCGCCGGCGAACCACGGCCGGCTGGCGAGTTCGCGTTCGACCCAGTCGAGATGGACGTCGATCATCGGCTGGATCCGCTTCTGTGCGCGCTTGCCGATGAACGGCACGCGGCCGAGCACCAGTTTGACCAGCAGCGGCGGCATCAGCGATCCTTCGGCATAATGCAGGAAATGGCGATAGCGCAGGACGCCGTCGCGATGCGCGGGCGGACCGAGCCTGCCATCCGCCTTTTCGACGAGATATTCGACGATCGCGCCCGTTTCCGCGATGGTGCGATCGCCGTCCGTCAGGATCGGCGACTTGCCCAGCGGATGGACCTGACGCAGTTCGCCGGGCGCGAGCATCGTCACCGGGTTCCGCTCGTAGCGCTTCACCGCATAGGGCAGTTCCAGTTCCTCGAGCAGCCAGAGCACGCGCTGCGAACGGCTGTTTTCCAGATGGTGGACGGTCAGCGTCATCGGCATCCTCTCTCTATTGCTTACGCTCGTGCCGACCATATCCAGGCTGCGGCGGGAAAGTCGACAGCCGACCCGGCGCGATAGCGTTCGATGATGTTCGCCAGACGATCGACCGCCAGGGCACGGTCCGCCGGCGGCAGGTTGCGCAGTGCGGCGGCGGCGGGGCCGATCCGTTGCAGCAGGTCGAGGGCATCGTCGACCGGACGGTTCCCCGCGCCGGCACGATAGGTGAAGTCGATCGAGGTGGCGACGGCATCGTACCAACCCGCCGCCTCGAGGATCGAGGCGACATGGGCACGGTCGGCGAAGGCGAACGGGCCTGGACCCGCCCCCGCCGGCGCCAGACCGAGCGCTTCGGCCGGCACCGTGGCAAAGGCGTTCGCCTGCCAGTCGCGAAAGCACGAGAAGACGAGCCGGGCATCGGGCGCCGCCGCGCAATGGAGAGCGCTGAACGCCGCGACGGGATCATCGAAGAACATCACGCCGTGGCGCGAATAGAAGAGGTCGAACGGCCCTTGAGCCGCTGCGACAGCGAGCGCGTCGCCGGCGAAAAAGGCGATGCGCGCTGTCGTCCCTTGGCTGCCCCCGTCCCCACCTGGCTGCCACGACAGCCGGTGCGCGGAGGATCGCGCGTCGTCGCGGGGCGTCGAGGATGCGCCGGAATTTGCGAACCCAGCGTGCGAGAGACGATCCGTGGCGACCGCGATCAGTGGCCCGGACAGGTCGGCGCCGATGATCGTCGCGTCCGCCCGCGCTGCCGCCAACGCAAGGCTGGTCCCGCC
>DASTEN010000229.1:0-8547 GCA_035709645.1 Sphingomonas sp. | reverse complement strand
GGCCGACGTCGCCGAAATGCAGGGCGAGGTCGGGCGTTGCAAGGCGATCGTCAGCGACATCCTGCAATCCGCGGGTCAGCCGCGCGGGGAAGCGATGGAACGAGCGAGCGCGCGCGCTTTCCTCGACGATTGCGTCGCGACCTGGACCCGGCTGCATCCGGACGTCGCCCTGGCGTATATCCCGCGTGCCCTGGGGGACACATCCGTCGCCATCGATCCGGCGCTGCGACAGGCGATCTGGAACCTGCTCGACAATGCGGCCGAGGTTTCGCCGCATGCGGTGGAGCTGGATGCAAGGATCGACAGCGAACATCTCGTCATCGCGGTCGCCGACGATGGACCGGGCTTTGCGCCGGACGTGCTTGCCGGGCTTGGCGGGCTGTACCGCTCGACGAAGGGGGACGGGCATGGTCTGGGCCTGTTCCTCGCCACCAATCTCGCCCGCCGTCTCGGCGGACGCCTCGAAGCGCGCAACCTGGCGGAGGGCGCCGAAGTGCGGCTGATCCTGCCGGTTGCCGGAAACGGATCATGACCATCGACACCCCCAGCCTGATCATCGTCGAGGACGATGCGACGTTCGCCCGCACGCTCGGTCGCTCGTTCGAACGGCGCGGCTACCGCGTCCGGATCGCGGCTGATGCCGCCGAACTCGACGCGCTGCTTACAAAGGAGGTGCCGGACCACGCGGTCGTCGATCTGAAACTCGGGACCGGATCCGGCCTGCCCTGTGTCGCCAGGCTGCACGCACTGGACCCGGCGATGCTGATCGTCGTGCTGACCGGCTATGCCAGCATCGCGACCGCGGTCGAGGCAATCAAGCTCGGCGCCTGCCAGTATCTGGTGAAGCCGTCGAACACCGACGATATCGAAGCGGCCTTCAGCAAGGCCGCGGGCGACCCGCAAGTCGACATCACCGCGCGCCCGTCGTCGATCAAGACGCATGAGTGGGAGATGATCAACCAGACGCTTGCGGAAACCGGGTTCAACATTTCCGAAACCGCAAGGCGACTGGGGATGCACCGGCGGACGCTGGCGCGAAAGCTGGAGAAGCGGCCGGTGAAGTAAGGGGCGGGCGCTACGTCCATCGTGCTCCCGCGGAGGCGGGAGCACGATGGTTATGGGGCGCGTCGCTTTGGGCTCTGAACTCCCGCCTGCGCGGAAGCACGGCCTATTGTGACACACCGATTCGTCAAACCGTCACGCGACCGTAACCGAATTCCCACGCCCGCGTAACAATACCCCGCCAAGGGCGCTGCGAACGCGGGGCGCAACGGGCGGCCGGCGACAGCCAATTCCGCTCGGGGGGAGCATCATGACCACCGTCTTCACCGGCGCTCGCGTATTCGCGGGCGTCTCGATCATCGCACTTGCTATCGCCGGATCGAGCGCGAGCGCGCGCCCGGGCGATCCGGCCGGATCGAGCGTCAGCACGCCGGTTGCGGGCCCGACCGTATCGGGCCGGGTCTATGACGCGACCGGCGCCGCGCTGCCCGGCGCCCGTATCGTCGTCGAGGGAACGGGGGTGCAGGCCACCACGAACCTGCAGGGCGAATTCACCGTCGCGGCCCCCAGCGCCGACGGCGACGTGACGCTGCGCATCGACTATCTGGGCCGCGACGTCGTGTCCTACACCATCGTCGCCACCGACCGTGGCCGTGCAGCAACCATCACCCTGCCGGCGGCGGGGGGCGCCGGCGATATCGTCGTGACCGGTCAATCGCTGCTCGACAACACCGCTCGCGCGCTCAACCAGATGCGGCAGGCGGACAATACCGTCACCATCCTGTCGTCGGACGCGATCGGGCGTTTCCCCGACCCGAACATCGCCGAGGCGTTGCAGCGGGTCGCCGGCGTCAGCATCGAACGCGACCAGGGCGAGGGGCGCTACATCAACGTCCGCGGCGCGCCGTCCGAATGGTCGGCGGTGTCGGTCGACGGCATTCAGATCCCCTCGGTCGATCCGACGACCCGCGCCGTCGATCTCGACACGCTGCCATCCGACATCGTCGGCAACATCGAAGTCACCAAGTCGCTGCTGCCGTACCAGGACGCCGATTCGATCGCGGGCGCGGTCAACATCACGACGCGATCGCCGTTCGATCGCAAGGGCTTCGCGCTGACCGGCATGGCGGGCATGAGCTACAACCAGTTCGGCAAGGGCAACGACTATCGCGCCTCGGGATCGGTCAGCGACCGCTTCGGCGCCGATCGCCAGTTCGGTATCCTGCTGTCGGGCAGCTATTCGAAGACCGACCGCCAGCCCGACAACGTCGAAAATACCTGGGCGGGTGCGGTCGGCGGCCCGCTGCGCGTCACCGAGACGCTGTTCAAGGATTATCGCACCCGCCGCACCCGCATCGCCGGTTCGGGCGCGTTCGAATGGCACCCGAGCGACCGTACCCAGATCTGGGTCCGCGGCACCTATGCCCGGTTCAAGGATAATGAATTCCGCGACCGCATCGGCATCCTGTGGAGCGAAGGGACGCTTCAGTCGGGATCGACCGACACTGCCGCGACCTATGCCAACACGCGCATCGAAAAGCAGATCCGCCACCGCGTCCAGGTCAACGATATCTGGACCGCGACGGCCGGCATCGAACAGAAACTGGGCGAGGGCACCGTTCGGCTGGACGGCGCGTACAGCGAATCGTCGCAGACCTATCCGCGCCGTGACGAACTGCTGTTCCGCTCCACGCTGCGTCCGACGCTCAGCTACGATTTCGGGACGAACAGCGACTTGCCCGGCTATTCGCTGTTCCGATCGAACGAGCATCTTCAGACCGGCACCTATGCTTTCCGCGAGAACACCTATCGGTCGAACACGACCAGGAACGATGAACTGACCGCGTCGCTGCGGATCGACCTGCCGGTGACGATCGGTCGCGACGACATCACCTTCACAACCGGCGGCAAGTATCGCGAACGCAACATCCTGGCCGATGAGGAACGGTTCCGCGATCGTCGCGCAACGGCCGCCCCGACGCAGACGCTGGCTAGCTTCCTGTCGGACGAGGGATCGCGCAACTTCGACTATGACCTGGGGCGCCGGATCGATGGCGGGCTGGCCGATGCCTATTTCGACGCGACCAAGGCCGCATCGGAGCGTCGCCTGCCGCAATCGCTAACCGCGGATTACACCGCGAACGAAAAGATCCTGGGGCTGTTTGGCATGGGCAAGGGGCAGTTCGGCGGTACCACGCTGATTGCAGGGCTGCGCGTCGAAACGACCGACTTCCGCAGCGACGCCCCCAGCGTCTCGCGCACAGGCGTCGTCAGCACCGCGACGGGTAAGTCGGGCTATACGCGGTTCTTCCCGAACGTCACCGTCCGCCAGGCGTTCACGCCCAACCTGATCGGCCGCTTTGCCGTCAGCCGCGCGATCAATCGTCCGAACTTCCCCCAGATCGCCCCGCGCGTGCTGGAGACGACCGAAGGCAACACCGTCCGCGTCGAATTCGGCAACCCGGACCTGCGCCCGACGCTGTCGAACAACATCGATGCGGGCCTCGAATATTACATCCGTCCGCTGGGGATGGTGTCGGTCAACGGCTTCTACAAGGATCTGTTCGACTATCGCTACACGGTGACCAGTACCGGGCCGTATCTGGGCATCCCGGGCGCGATCCTCAGCCGGCCGGTCAATGCGCGTGATGGCAAGCTGTACGGCGTCGAGCTCAACTGGCAACAGCAACTGAGCTTCCTGCCCGGCGTGCTCGGTGGATTCGGCGTGTTCGCGAACTATACCTACACGCAGGGCGATGCCCGGTTCGACGTGGCGTACGGTGGCCGCCGCGACTTCGCGCTGCAGGGCCAGTCGAAGCATATGTGGAACGCGTCGCTGTTCTACGAACGCGGGCCGGTCAACGTCCGCGTCGCCTATACGAAGCGGTCGGATTATCTCGACGAGATCAACGCCGACAACCCCGCACTCGACCTTTATTGGGAAGGCCGCGGGCAGCTCGACGCGACCGCCAGCGTGCAGGTGATGAAGGGCATCAACCTGTTTTTCGAAGGCAAGAACCTGACCAATTCGGCCGGCGTCCGCTACTTCGGGCAGCGCGCCCGTGTCTATGAGTACGAGAAGTTCGGCTACACGCTGTTCGGCGGCGTGCGGGTGAAGCTGTGAGGGCCGCGCTCCTCGCCCTGCTGCTCGGCGGCTGCGCGTCGACCGTCGCCGCGCCGCCGTCCGACCAAGCGCCGCTAGTCGCAGCCGTTGCGGAAACCGATCCGGTCGATACCGCGAACGACGCGGCCGACGACCCCGCGATCTGGCGCAACAAGCGCGACCCAGGCGCGAGCCTGGTCATCGGCACCGACAAGAAGGCGGGCATCCACGTCTACGACCTGGCGGGCAGACGGGTGTCGTTCACGCGAGCGGCCCGGCTCAACAACGTCGACCTGCGCGACATGGGGGCGAAGGGCGTCGTCGTCGCCGCGAGCGACCGGGCGGACGTGAACCAGGCGCATGTATCGATGTTCGCGCTCGACACCGCCGCGCGTCGGCTGGTGCCGACCGGCCGCTTCGCGGTCGGGCCGGGTGAGGCATATGGCATGTGCCTGTGGCGGCGGACGCGCGACGCTGCGCTGTTCGGTTTCGTCGTGCTGAAGGATGGCCGCATCGATCAGGTCGCCATCGACCTGACCGGCGCGGCGCCCAGGGTCACGACCGTGCGTAGCCTGAAGCTCGGGACCCAGTCCGAAGGCTGCGTGGTCGATGACCGAACGGGCAAGCTGTACGTCGCCGAGGAAGACGTCGGCTTGTGGCGCTTCGACGCCGATCCGGCGGCATCGCCGATCGCTACCCGAATCGCCACCGTCGACCGCCGCATCCTGTTCGACGATGCGGAAGGGCTGGCGCTCGCCCCCAGGGGGCGGGACGGCGGTTTCCTGGTCGTATCGAGCCAGGGCGACAACGCCTACACGCTCTATCGCTTGCCCGCCGTGACCTACGCCGGCCGTTTCCGTATCGGCGGCGGCGCGATCGATGGGACCAGCGATACCGACGGGATCGAGCTGATGCTCGGCGATTTCGGCCCGAGATACCCCCGCGGGCTGTTCGTCGCGCAGGACGGCGACAACGCGCCGGACACGCAGAATTTCAAATACGTCGGCTGGGCCGATGTGTTGAAGGCGCTGGGACTGCGCTGAGACGTTTGCTTGACAATCCCGCCCACTTGTCGGACCAGATCGTAAGATACAGTTCGACAATGTGGGACGGAGAGGCATGTTCAATCGCCGTGAGGCTATCCGCACGACGGCGCTGACAGGCGTCGGGGCCGCTTTGTCGACACAGGCCGTCGCCGCGCCGCGCGCGACGGGCTTTGCACCGGCCCCGATCCGATGGATCGACGGCGCTGCGCCGGCGATCCACCTTGGTCAGACCTTCGGCGTCGCCTGGCCGCGCGGGGCGGTCGGCAAGCGCGCCGCGCTGGCGCTCGCGACGGCCGATGGGGCGCGGATCGCCGGCCAGAGCTGGACCGTCGCGACCTGGCCCGACGGTTCGGTGAAGTGGAGCGCGCACGCCCTTCCGGCCGACACCGCGCCTGCCGGCGTACGCGTCGTGGAGGGCAAGCCCCGCGCGCCGGTCGATCCGGTGACGGTGCGCGACACCGCCGACGCGGTCATCGTATCGAGCGGCGATCTGCGTTGGGAATTCCCGCGTGCGGGCACCGTCGTGATCCGCGGCGCGTGGCAGGGCAGCCGGCAACTCGTCGGCCCGGTGCGGCTGGTCGGCAGCGTCCGCGTCGATCCCGAAGGCGGCAGCGTAACGTCTTTCGAAGGCGTGATCGCCGCCGTGACGGTCGAGCAGACCGGCCCCGTCCGCGCCGTCATCCGTGTCGAGGGTAGGCACCGCGCCGGCGCGCGTGCGTGGCTGCCGTTCACCGTCCGCTTCTATGCATATGCCGGCACGCCTTCGCTCAGGATCGTCCACAGCTTCGTCTACGACGGCGATCCAGCGAAGGACTTCCTGGCGTCGCTCGGCCTCAGTGCCGATGTGCCGATGCGCGGCGCGCTGCATGACCGGCATATTCGCATCGCCCACGACCGCCAGACCTTCGCCGAAGCCGTCCGCCCGCTGACCGGCCTGCGTCGCGACCCCGGCGCCGCCTATCGCGAGGCGCAGATCGCGGGCAGGGGGATCCCGCCCCTCGCGCAGATGGCGCCCAGCGTTCGCGACAGCCTGGACCTCATTCCCGCATGGGGGGACTTTCGGCTCGAACAGGCCAACGCCAACGGCTTCACGCTGACGAAGCGCACCGCGCCCGGTCATGCTTGGGTCGACAGCGACGAAGGCCGCCGCGCGCCGGGGCTCGCCTATGTCGGCTCTCCCACGGGCGGTGCGGCGATCGGCGTCCGCTATTTCTGGGAACGCCATCCCAGCGCGATCGATATCGACGGCTCGACCGGCGACACCGCGCGGCTGACCGCGTGGCTGTGGTCGCCCCGCGCCGCGGCCATGGATCTGCGCCCCTATCACGGCACGATGGGGATGGAGGACTACAAGACCCAGATCCGCGGGCTCGACATCACGTACGAGGATTACGAGCCCGGCTGGGACACGCCGACCGGGATCGCGCGCACCAGCGAGCTGACGCTGTGGGCACTGCCCGCCACGCCCGAGACGCCGCGGTTCGAGGCGATGGCAAAGGCAGTCGCAACCCCGCCGCAGCTGATGGCGGATCCGGCGCACCTGCACCGTGCAGGCATCTTCGGCGACTGGAACCTGCCCGACCGGACCAGCGCCAACCGCACCGCGCTGGAGAACCAGCTCGCCAACATGCTCGATTTCTACGAGCGCGAGGTTGACCAGCGGTCGTGGTACGGGTTCTGGGATCACGGCGACGTGATGCATACCTACGATACCGACCGGCATCAGTGGCGTTACGACATCGGCGGGTTCGCCTGGGCGAACAGCGAACTCTCGCCCGACCTGTGGCTGTGGTATCAGGTCCTGCGCACCGCAGAGCCCCGCGCGTTCCGCTTTGCCGAGGCGATGACGCGGCACACCGGCGAAGTCGATGTCTATCACCTGGGGCGCTTCGCCGGTCTGGGCACGCGCCACGGCGTCCAGCATTTCTCCGACAGCTCGAAACAGACGCGGGTCAGCAATGCGGCATATCGCCGCATCTTTTTCTACCTGACCGGCGGCGACGAACGCGTCGGCGACCTGATGCGCGCGCTGGTCACCTCCGACACGTCGCTCGCCGGGGTCGAGATCGGGCGCAAGACGCCGTCTGCCACCGTTCGCCCGCCTGCCGGCATGATCGACATGACCTTCGGCACGACCTGGTGCACGATCGCCGCGGCCTGGCTGACCGAATGGGAACGCACCGGAGACACCCGCTGGCGTGACCGGATCGTCGCGGGCATGGACAGCATCGGACGCCTGCCGAACGGCTGGCTGGAGGGCAGCGCGTGGTACGACCTCGCCTCCGGACGGTTCATGGGGCAGGGGCAGGGCATCCGCATCAGCCATCTGAACGCCGCCTTCGGCGCGCCGGAGATCAGTGCCGAGCTGATCGGGCTTGTCGACGTCCCGCGCTACAAGGCGGCCTGGCTCGACTATTGCCGCTGGTACAACGCACCGAAGGCCGCGTTCGAAGCCCGGTTCCAGACGCGCTGGCGTCCCCGCAATCTGCGCGCCAGCCATGCACGGCTGACGGCCTATGTCGCGAAGATGGAGCGTGACGCGGCGCTTGCAGCCAGAGCCGTCGAGGAATTCTACGGCGCCGATGCCGGGTTGATGGTCGAACCCGGCGATCCGCGGCGGACCGTGAATGGCGTGACCGAATGGCCGGGGATTTCGACCAACGCCGCGTCGCAGTTCGGATTGACCGCGATCCAGATGCTCGACCTCGTCCCCGCAGCGCTTGACGGGTTGCCGTTCCCGCCCAAGCGCCCGCGGCGACCGGGAGAGGGCGAATGAGGATCGGGCTGATACTGGCCGCGCTGATGACCGTCGCCACGCCCGCCGCCGCCCAGGTCCGCAGCTTCGCGCTCGATGCGGCGAAGGCGTATGACGGCGATGCCGGGTTCGAATCGCCAGGGCTGTTCTCGGTCAGGCTCGCACCGGGCAACTACCGGGTGACGGTGACGCTGGGGCTGCCCCGCCAGGCGACCGACACGACGGTGAAGGCCGAAGCCCGCCGGCTGATGCTCGACGCGGTAAGGGTGCCCGCCGGGAAGCGCGTCGAGCGCAGCTTCATCGTCAATGTCCGCACCGCGGCGATCACGCCGCCGGAGGTCAATGCGCCGGGCGCGACGATGGTCGATCTGAAGCCGCGCGAGAAGGGCAGCTTTACCTGGGACGACCGGCTGACGCTGGAGTTCGCCGGACACAGGCCGGGTGGCACGGCGGTCCGGATCGAGCCGGTGCAGGTGCCGACGCTGTTCCTGCTGGGCGATTCGACAGTAACCGATCAGCAGTTCGAACCCGCCGCTCGTCGCCCTGCCGGTGCTGACTGCCGTCTTCGGGCTGCAGCATGCCATCGGGCTGATGGTCATCCCGCTGATCGTCACCAATGCCTGGCAGGTCTGGCGCTTCCG
>DASTEN010000228.1:0-4394 GCA_035709645.1 Sphingomonas sp. | reverse complement strand
GCACCCGATGATGGCGGGCGGATCGTTCGGTGCCGCGCTGGAGGTGACGGTCGCCGAACAGGTGGCGCATCTCGCGCGCGAACTCGCACGACCGGTGCAGCTCTGCTGGTCGCGCGCCGAAAGCCTGATGCACAGCCCGGTTCGCGCGCCCGCGGTCGGGCGGATGCGCGCGCGGTTGGGCAACGGCGGAATGATCGCGGCCTGGCAGGCGCAGGTGGCGACGCCGCCGGTCGGCCCGGCGTTGCGGGCGCGGCTGGCCGCGCGGGCGGCCGCTGGCGCCATCGCGGATACGGTCGCGGTCGACGGTGCGTCGCCGGCCTATCGCCTGCCGGCCTGGTCGGTGTCGCATCATCCGGCGGACGTCGGCGTGCCGGTCGGCTATACCCGTGGCGGCGCGCATATCGCATCATGTTTCTTCACCGAATGCTTCGTCGACGAACTCGCGCGCCGGGCAGAGGCGGAGCCGCTGTCGTATCGCATCGCGATGCTCGGCGGTGCGCCGCGGCTCGCCCGCTGCCTGTCGACGGTCGCCTCGCTCGGCGGATGGCAGGGCGGTACGCCGGGCAGCGGCCAGGGGATCGCCTGCCATGCGATCGCCGGATCGTTCATCGCGCTGATGGTCGAGGGCCGCCTGGGCGATGGCGGCGTGCCGCGGGTCGAACGGATGGTCGCGGCGGTCGATGTCGGCCGGGCGATCAATCCCGATCTGGTCCGCCAACAGGTTGAAGGCGGGCTGATCTACGGCCTGGCCGCCGCGGTCGGCGCATCGACCGGGTATTCGGGCGGCATGGCCGATGTCCGATCGTTCCGCGACCTGCAGTTGCCCCGCCTGGCGACCAGTCCCGACATCACCGTCGAACTGATCGACAGCCGCGCCGATCCCGGCGGTGCCAGCGAACTTGGCGTTCCCGTGGTTGCACCGGCGCTCGCCAACGCCATCTTTGCCGCGACCGGACGCCGTATCAGGACCTTGCCCCTATGATGACTCCCCCGGGCCACCCGACGATCCCTGCGCGGAAGGTCGGCGTACTGCTGATCAACCTGGGGACGCCCGACAGCGCGGACGCACGCGCCGTCAAACGCTACCTCGGCGAATTCCTGTCCGACCGCCGCGTCGTCGAAATTCCGCAATTGCTCTGGCAGCCGATCCTGCGCGGCATCATCCTGAATACGCGGCCCAAGAAATCGGCGCATGCCTACCAACAGGTGTGGACCGAGGCGGGCTCGCCGCTCGCCGCGGTCACCGCGCAGCAATCGGCGGCGTTGCAGAGTGCGTTCGGGGATGGCGTCGTCGTCGACTGGGCGATGCGCTACGGCAATCCGTCGATCGCCGACCGGATCGCCATCCTGAAAGGACAGGGCTGCGAACGCATCCTGCTCGCGCCCTTGTATCCGCAATATTGCGCGGCGACGACCGCGACCGCCAACGACAAGGCGTTCGCCGCACTGGCCGCGATGCGCTGGCAACCGGCGGTGCGAACGCTGCCGCCATACTACGACGATGCACTCTACATCGACGCGCTGAAGCGGTCGGTCGAAGATGGCTTGCAGGCTATCGATTTCGAACCCGATGTCATCCTCGCCAGCTTCCACGGCATGCCGCAGCGGACGCTGGAACTGGGCGACCCCTATCACTGCCATTGCCGCAAGACCGCGCGACTGCTGGGGGACGCGCTTGGGCGTGAACTTCGTGTGACTTTCCAATCCCGCTTCGGCCGCGCCAAGTGGCTCGAACCCGCGACCGACACGGTGCTTGAGGCGCTGCCGGGCCAGGGCAAGCGCAAGGTCGCGATCGTCGCGCCGGGCTTCTCGGCCGACTGTCTTGAGACGCTGGAGGAACTGGCGATCCGGGGCCGCGAAAGCTTCGAGGGCGCCGGCGGCACGCATTTCGCCTATCTGCCCTGCCTGAATGCCAGCCAGATCGGCACCGAAATGCTGCGCAGCATTCTGTCGCGAGAGCTTGCGGGGTGGGTGCCGCTTCCCTAGCGTAAACCTGGATCATTTCAGGAGAGGTACTGCATGGCACGCGTAGCGATCGTAACCGGGGGAACGCGCGGGATCGGTGAGGCCATCAGCCTCGCGCTGAAGGACATGGGTATGACGGTCGCGGCGAACTACGCCGGCAACGACGAACGCGCCCGCGAATTCACCGAGCGTACCGGCATCAAGGCGTATAAGTGGGACGTCGCCGACTATGACGCCTGCCAGGCCGGCTGCGCGCAGGTGGCCGAGGAACTGGGAGCGGTCGACGTCGTCGTCAACAACGCCGGCATCACGCGCGACGGCACGATCCTGAAGATGACGTACCAGATGTGGAAGGACGTCATGGACACCAATCTGGGCGGGTGCTTCAACATGGCGAAGGCGACCTTCCCCGGCATGCGCGAGCGCAAATGGGGCCGCATCGTCAACATCGGGTCGATCAACGGCCAGGCCGGCCAGTACGGCCAGGTCAACTATGCCGCGGCCAAGAGCGGCATCCACGGCTTCACCAAGGCGCTGGCGCAGGAGGGGGCGAAGGCCGGCGTGACGGTCAATGCGATCGCGCCCGGCTATATCGACACCGACATGGTCGCGGCGGTGCCGGCCGAAGTGCTGGAAAAAATCGTGGCGAAGATTCCGGTCGGTCGCCTGGGTCAGGCGAACGAGATCGCCCGCGGCGTCGCGTTCCTGTGTTCGGAAGAGGGCGGGTTCGTTACCGGTTCGACGCTGAGCATCAACGGCGGCCAGCACATGTACTGACGGGCGAAGGCGCGACTGCTTTCGTGCCGATGCAAGGCTGCCAAAGGCAGCCAAGCATCGCCCGGCACGGCCGGCGGGAGCGCGCCAGCGCTCCCGTCCGACGACGCGGGATTCACTCCCGCGTCGGGGCCGGCGAGGCGGGAAACCGAAGCCTACAAACCATATGCCCCCGCGGCCCTGGATCCCGGATCAAGTCCGGGATGACGGCGTGGTCGAAGGCGATCTCGACCTCTTAAACCTCCGCCCTGAGCGGCCGCGCCAGCAACCGCCCGACGATGTCCTTCACATCCGCGTCGGCCAGCAGGTCGCACACCGCCTCCACCACGGGCATGTCGACGCCGACCGCGGCCGCCGCCTCGCGCAGCACCGGCGCGGTATGCGCGCCCTCCGCGACCGTCTGGCGGTTGGCCAGCAACCCCTCCGCCGCGACGCCTTGCCCCAGGCCGACCCCCAGCGAAAAGTTTCGCGAGTTGGTCGACGAACAGGTCAGCACCAAGTCCCCCAATCCCGACAGACCCGCCAGCGTCTCGGCGCGCGCGCCCTTTGCCAGACCGAACCGCGTCATTTCGGCAAACCCGCGGGCGATCAGCGCGGCGCGGGCGTTCAGGCCCAGTCCCGCCCCCTCGACCACGCCGCAGGCGATCGCCAGGACGTTCTTCACCGCGCCGCCGATTTCGGCACCGGTCACATCGCTGCTGGCATAGGGACGGAAGGCGGGGCTGGCGAGCCGCGTAGCGATGGCGTCGCGCAGGTCCGCATTTTCGCACGCCAGCGTCACTGCGGTCGGCTGGCCCGCGGCGACCTCATGCGCGAAGGTCGGCCCGGACAGGACCGCGATCGGCGCATCGGGTGCCGCTTCGCGCGCGACTTCGCCGACCAGCATCCGTGTGCCCGCCTCGATCCCCTTCGCGCAAAGCACCAGCGGGGTCGCGCCGGTGTCGGCGGCCGACAGTACGGCGCGGACATGCTGGGCGGGCGCGACGACCAGGATCGCGTCGCACGCGCGCAACTCGGCCAGATCGCCGGTCGCGCGAATCGTGTCGGACAGCGCGACGCCCCGCAGGAAGCTGGTGTTCTCGTGCGACGTGTTGATCGCCGCGACGACGTCTGCCTCGCGCGCCCACAGCGTCACGGGCTCGCCCCCGCGCGCGGCGACCTGCGCGAGCGCGGTGCCCCAGGCCCCGCCGCCGATGACGCCGATCCTCATGCCTTCACTCCTGCGCCGCGCACGGCCTCCGCGGTGGGATCGAGCGGCCAGCGCGGGCGGGCCAGCGTGTCGAGCGGGTCGGTCAGCCCGGCGGCGAACCGCTCCGCCCCGGCCCAGGCGATCATCGCGGCATTGTCGGTGCACAGCCAGAGCGGTGGCGCGACGAACCGCAGGTCGTGCGCGTGCGCCAATTCCTCCAGCGCTGCGCGGACCGCGCCATTTGCCGCCACGCCCCCTGCGACGACCAGCGCGGTGGCGCCGGATGCCCGCCCGATCGCGCGCTTCGTCCGGTCGACCAGGCAATCGACGACCGCCGCCTGGAAGCTGGCGGCGACGTCGACCGCGGCGTGATCGGGGGCGGCGCGCGCGACCGCGGCCTTCAGTCCCGCGAAGGAGAAATGCGGCTCCGCCGACCCCTTCAGCGGGCGGGGCAGCGGCACCGCAT
>DASTEN010000227.1:0-4751 GCA_035709645.1 Sphingomonas sp. | reverse complement strand
GACCGGCGACCGATCGTGCGGGGCGGATGGCGGACTACGACGCGGCGCTGAAGCTCGATCCGGCCCATGTCGATGCCCGCATGGAAAAGGCGCGGTTGATGGCGGATAGCGGCGACCTGCCGGGGGCGATCGCGCTGCTCGACCGCCCGGCGGCGGGGCAGGATGCGATGGCCGGCCTGATCGTCCAGCGCGGCATCCTGCGCGCCCGGGCGAAGGACGATGCGGGGGCGGAGCGCGATTTCGTCGCCGCCCGCGCCGCCGCATCCAACCCTGCCGATCTGAACAATATCTGCTGGGCCAAGGCGACGGCGGGCGTCGCGCTGGCCTCCGCGATGGTCGATTGCGACAAGGCGCTGGCGGCCCATCCGGATGAGGCGGCGTTCCTCGACAGCAAGGCTCTGGTGCTCCTGCGGCTTGGCCGGATCGACGATGCGATCGCGACCTATGACCGCGCGCTGGCGAAAGCGCCGGGGCAGACGTCGTCGCTCTATGGACGGGCGATCGCCTGGTCGCGCAAGGGCGATGCGGCCCGCGCGGCGGCTGACCGGGCCGCGGCGCTGAAGATATCGCCCGAGGTGGACCGGACCTATGCCGACTATGGACTGACGATCGACACGCGCTGACCCTTTTCGATTTCTTCACGGCCCGTGCGCTACGCCGCCGCGCATGACCCCCGTGTTCCTGACCATCGACACCGAACTGATGTGGCGCCACCACGCCGCCGGGCTGCCGACCGCGGAGATCGTCCGCCGCTCGCTCGAGCCTGCCGGGGTCGGCGTCGCCTATCAGCTCGACATGCTGCGGCGGCATGGGTTGAAGGCGACGTTCTTCGTCGATCCGATGCCGGCGCTGGTCCACGGCCGCGACCATGTCACGCGGGTGGTGGCGGCGATCTTGGCCGCGGGCCAGGAGGTGCAGCTGCACCTGCACCCCAACTGGACCGCCGCCGATTTGGCCGACCGCGGCGCCCATGCCCGGTTCGAACTGATCGAATATTCGGCCGCCGAACAGCGTGCGCTGCTCGAACAGGCGCGCGATCTGCTGGTCGAATGCGGCGCGCCGATGCCGGTCGCGTTCCGGGCGGGCAGCTATGCCGCCAACGACGATACGCTGGCTGCGCTGACCTCGCTCGGCTTCGCCTATGACAGCAGCCATAACGGCGCGCATCACCCGTGGCCGAGCGCGATCGGGCTGCCCGTCCGCCAGATCGCGCCCGTCGTCCGCGGTGGCCTGGTCGAAGTCCCGGTCACGGTGATCGAGGATCGCGCCGGGGCCCTGCGGCATTTCCAGCTGTGCGCGCTGTCGGTCGGCGAAATGCGCGCCGCGCTCGACCATGCTGCCGCGCACGATCATGCCGCCGTGACGATCGTCAGCCACGGCTTCGAACTGGCCAATCGTGTGGGGACGCAGGCCAACGGCGTCCACGTCCGGCGCTTCGCGGCGCTGTGCGGGCTGCTGGCCGATCGGGCGGGCCGGCTGCCGACCGCGCATTTCGCCGACCGTCCGGCGCTGCGGCTGACGTCCGCGGACGTGCCGCTCGGCCCCAGTGCGTGGCGCACGCGCTGGCGGCAGGCGGAACAGCTCTGGTCGAACCTGGTGTCGGAGCGCGCGGCATGAGCGTGGCGGCGCGGATCCCGCTGAAGTTCCAGGTCGGCGCGCGGACGCTGTTCACCCTCGACCGGCGGCTGGTGCGGGTCGGCCTGTCGCTCGACGACGCGCTGGCCGGGCGCCGCCCGGCTTTGCCGCTGCTGGACGGCGCGGACGGGTATCTGGTCACATCGCTGCCCGAAACGCAGGAATCGCAGGTCGCGGCGGCCGGGCAGGGTATGCTGGTCGTGCCCCGCCAGCGCTATACCCGCTATTTCGTCGACCTGTCGGTGGGGGAGGGATGGTGGACCGGCCTGTCGTCGTCGACCCGATCGACGCTGAAGCGCAAGGCGAAGAAGGCCGGTGCGCTGACCGTCCACCGCTATCGCACGCCCGACGAACTCGCCCTTTTCCACGCCGTGGCGCGGGGGATCGCCGCCAAGACCTATCAGGAGCGGCTGCTCGGCGCCGCGCTGCCCGACACGCCGGCCTTCGTCACGACGATGACCGCGCTGGCCGCGGCGGACGCCGTGCGGGCGTGGACGATGGACGTCGACGGGGTGCCGGCGGCCTACCTCTATTGCCCCGCGCGCGGGCGCGACCTGATCTACGAATATGTCGGGCACGACCCGGCGTTCGGCGCGCTGTCGGTCGGCACGCTGTTGCAGGTCGAGGCCCTGCGCGACCTGCTGGCCGAGGGGCGGTTCGCGCGGTTCGACTTCACCGAGGGCGAGGGGCAGCACAAGCGCACGCTGTCCACCGGCGGCGTCGCGTGCGTCGATCTGTTGCTGCTGCAGCGCACGCTTGTGAACCGCGCGGCGGTGGCAGCGCTGGCGGCGTTCGACGGCGGGGTTGCGCGGGCGAAGCGCGCGGTGGCGTGGGCGGGGTTGGAGAGCGTGGCGAAAAAGGTGCGGCGCGGCTGATCCTCCCCGCTCGCGGGGAGGATCGATTACATCGGCCCCATGCACCTGCGCAGCCCCGCCATCGTCCTCGCCGTCCGTCCGCATGGCGAACATGGCGCGATCGTGCGGGCGCTGACCCCGGACGACGGCGTCCAGCCCGGCTATGTCCGGGGCGGACACGGCCGCACGCTGCGCCCCATCCTGCAACCCGCCAACACGATCCAGGGCGACTGGCGCGCGCGTACCGAGGAGGCGCTGGCGAGCCTGACCGTCGAGCTCGTCACCAGCCGCGCGCCCCTTTACGCCGAACCGCTCGCCGCCGCCGCGCTCGATTGGGTGACGGCGCTGACCGCCGCCGCGCTGCCCGAGGCGCAACCCTATCCGCAGGTCCATGCCGCACTGTCGGGCGTCATCGACGCGGTGGAGGCGGCGCCCGGCGCGCGGGGGTGGGCGGTGGCGCTGGTGCGCTACGAACTGCTGCTGCTGGCCGAAATGGGCTTCGGGCTCGACCTGTCGGCTTGCGTGGCGACCGGTGCGACGGACGACCTCGCCTATGTCAGCCCCAAGAGCGGCAGCGCGGTCAGCCGCTCGGCGGCGGTCGGTTACGAGGCGAAGCTGCTGCGCTGCCCGCCGTTCCTGCACGTCGGTGGCGCGGCGGGGTGGGACGACATCCTCGATGGCCTGACGCTGACCGGGCGCTTCCTGGAACGCGACCTGCTGCACGGGCGCGCCGCAGAGGCGCTGCCCGCGCGCGAACGGCTGGTTGCCCGGATGAAACGCGCACTCTCTTGACACGCTGCCCCTCGGAAGGGAGGGCGTGCCGACCTTAACGAGGGTTTACATTGATGCCGCTGATCGCCCTGCTGCCCGGAGACGGGATCGGACCCGAAGTCGTCGCGGAGGCCCGGCGGGTGCTGGAAGCGCTCGATCTCGACCTCGCGTTCGAAACCGCGCCGGTCGGCGGCGCGGCCTATGAAGCGTTGGGGCATCCGCTGCCCGAATCCACGCTGGATCTGGCGCGCCGCGCCGATGCGGTGCTGTTCGGCGCGGTCGGCGATGCGCGCTACGACAGCCTGGAACGCGCCTTTCGTCCCGAACAGGCGATCCTGGGCTTACGCAAAGCACTGGGCCTGTTCGCCAACCTACGCCCGGCCAAGCTGTTCTCGGGGCTGGAGGATGCCTCCGCCCTGAAGCCGGAAGTCGCCGGCGCGATCGACCTGGTCATCGTCCGCGAACTGAACGGCGACGTCTATTTCGGCGAAAAGGGCCAGCGCAAGACCGCCGACGGCGCGCGTGAGGGATACGACATCATGTCGTACGACGAACACCAGGTCCGGCGCATCGCCCATGTCGGGTTCCAGACCGCGCAGGGCCGCACGGGCAAGCTGTGTTCGGTCGACAAGGCCAATGTGCTCGAAACCTCGCAGCTGTGGCGCGACGTGGTGAACGAAGTGGCCGGCGACTACCGCGACGTCACGCTGACCCATATGTACGTCGACAATGCCGCGATGCAGCTGGTGCGCAATCCCGGCCAGTTCGACACGATCGTCACCGGCAACCTGTTCGGCGACATCCTGTCCGATCAGGCGAGCATGTGTGCGGGCTCGATCGGTATGCTGCCGTCCGCCTCGCTCGATGGCCAGGGCAAGGGGATGTACGAACCGATCCACGGCTCGGCGCCCGATATCGCCGGGCAGGGGAAGGCCAATCCGTGCGCGACGATCCTGTCGGCCGCGATGCTGCTGCGCCATTCGCTCGACCGGGCGCACGACGCCGACCGGATCGAGGCTGCGGTCACCGCGGCGCTGGTCGGCGGTGCGCGCACGCCCGATCTGGGGGGCACGCTGACGACGTCGGCGATGGGCGACGCGGTGCTGGCGCGTCTGTGAGCGACCTGCTCGACATCGCGGTCGTCGTGCCGGTGTTCAACGAACGCGACAATGTCGCGACGCTGGTCGCCAAGCTCGATCAGGCGCTGGCCGGCCACACCTGGGAAGCGATCTTCGTCGACGACGATTCCCCCGATGGCACCGCCGACGTCGCGCGCGAACTCGCCCGGGTCGACACGCGGGTGCGGGTCATCCAGCGCATCGGCCGCCGTGGCCTGTCGTCGGCGTGTATCGAGGGGATGTGCGCGACCGCCGCGCCCGTCGTCGCGGTGATCGACGGCGACCTGCAACATGACGAGACGCTGTTGCCCCAGATGCTGGCGGCGTTCCGCGACGATGCGACGCTGGACGTCGTCGTCGGGTCGCGCTTCGT
>DASTEN010000226.1:0-7101 GCA_035709645.1 Sphingomonas sp. | reverse complement strand
TGCACGCCTCCGCCGTAGAGCGCGACGGCCGCGCGGTGCTGATGACCGGTGTGTCGGGGGCGGGGAAATCGACGCTGGCGGCGCTGCTGGCGACGCGCGGGTGGCGGCTGATGGGCGACGAATTCGCGCTGATCGATCCCGCAACGGGCTTGGCGCACGCCTTTCCGCGGCTGATCAGCCTTAAGAACGAAAGCGTCGGGGTCATGGCGCGGGCGGTGCCCGATGCCCGGTTCGGGCCGCTGCTGGCAGCGACGCCGAAGGGCGACCTGCGCCACCTGGTGCCCGATGCGGCCGCGATCGCGAAGATGGCGGAGCCCGCGCGGCCGGCGGTGATGCTCTACCCTCGGTTCGGCTTTGCGGCGGCCGAACGCATCGTGCCGCCGGCCGAGGGGTTCGTGCGGCTGACCCAGGCGTCGACCAACTATACCGCGCTGGGGGAAACCGGCTTCGACGCGCTGGTCGGTCTGGTCCGCGACGTGCCGGCGTACGCGATCGACTATCCGGATACCGATGCCGCGCTGGCGCAGGTCGAACGGCTGTGGGCGACGCTGTGACGGATGCGATGCTCCTGGTCCGCGCGCTTCGCGATCCGGCCGGCACGACCGCGCTCGACGGCGATGGCTGGACGCGCTTGATCGCGCTGGCTCGGGCAGAGCAACTCGCCGGGACGCTGGCGCAGCGCGTGCGCGGCCTGCCCAAGCCACCGGCTGCCCAGCGGCTGCTGGCTGCGGCGAGCGCGTCCGCCGAGCAGGGGCGGGTTCAGGCGTTGTGGGAGGCCGAGATGGCCCGCCGCGCGCTGGCGCCGCTCGGGCTGCCGGTCGTGCTGCTGAAGGGAACGGCCTATGTCGCCGTCGGTCTGACGGCGGGACAGGGGCGGTCGATCGGCGATCTCGACATCCTGGTGCCGCGCGACCGGATCGGCGACGTCGAAACCGCGCTGCTGGCGTCGGGCTGGGAATGGGTGAAGCCCGACCCGTATGACGACGCCTATTACCGGCAGTGGATGCACGAACTGCCGCCGCTGATCCACCGCGAGCGCGACCGGATGATCGACGTCCATCACACGGTCCTGCCGCTGACCGCGCGGATCACGCCCGATGCCGGCGCCATGCTGGCGGATGCGGTCATGGTGCGGGACGGGATGGCGGTGCTGTCGGGCGACGACATGATCTGCCATTCGGCGGCGCATCTTTTCGCCGACGGCGACCTGGCGGGGGGATTGCGCAACCTGTGGGACTTGCATTGCCTGTTCGCTGAGGTCGCGACCCCGGCGCTATGGGATCGGGCGCGGATGCATGGACTGGAGGCTGCGGTCGCGCGGGCGCTGCGGTTGGCAGGGGCGTTGTACGGCGTTGATGCGTCATCCCCGCCTTGCCCACTTCCGTCATCCCCGCGAAGGCGGGGACCAATTCTGGCTGACCTCACGGAAAGAGCCGCGCATCCAGCGACTATTGATCCTCGCCTGCGCGGGGATGACGTGCGGCTGGGGCTCAGCGACCGCCTCTACGCCCGCCGCCTGCTCGCCCGCGACGGCTGGGGGCGCGCGACCCGCCCCGGTACCCGTTTCGCCTTCTTCGTTCGCTCGCACTGGCTGCGCATGCCGCCGGCCATGCTCGCGCGGCACCTGGTCACGAAATGGCGCAAAGGCCATCGAGCGTCGGGATGAGCGCGTCGTAGCCGTCGATCACCGCGTCTGCGCCCATCGCCTCGACAGGGCCGAGCAGGAAGCCGAACGACACGGCGATGGCCGGGATACCGGCCGCCTGCGCCGCCTGGATGTCGTAGATCGAGTCGCCGACGAATGCGGCGTGTCCCCCGCCCAGCCGGTCGATCATGGCGCGGACGGGTGCGGGGGATGGCTTGGCGTTGCCCGGCCCCAGCGTATCGCCGCCGATCACGCAGGCGAAGCGATCGGCGATACCGAGCTCGCCGAGCAGCCGGGTCGCGAACCTCTCGAACTTGTTGGTCACGACCGCCAGCCGTACGCCGCGCGCTGCAAGGGCATCGAGCGTCTCGACCGCGCCGGGAAAAGGTCGGCTGTGGACCGACAGATGATCGCCGTAATAGGCCAGCAGGGCGGTGTAATGGTCGCGAAACTCCGCCGCATCGCAGCCGCCCGTCGCATCCAGGGCCTGTGCCAGCATGTGCTTCGCGCCGCCGCCGATCATCTTCGTCACCTGCTGCGGCGTCAGCGGCGCGCGCCCGGCCAGCATCAGCGCGTGGTTGACCGCCGCGGTCAGGTCGCCGCTCGTATCGACCAGCGTGCCGTCCAGGTCGAAGCCGACGATGTCGAAAGAGGAATGCTGCATGACCAAAGCGTAATCCGCGCAGCTATGGAAATGGCAAGGCTTTCGTGGCAGTGCCGCGCGCATGACCACGCGCCCCCTGGCCGCGATCGTCTTGGCTGCGGGCCAGGGGACGCGGATGAAATCCGATCTTCACAAGGTGTTGCACCCGATCGCCGGGCGCCCGATGCTTGCGCATCTGCTGGCCAGCGTCGCCGGATTGGGCGCCGCGCGGACCCTGGTCGTCGTCGGCGCCCGCCGCGAACAGGTCGAGGCCGCGGCCACGCCACTGGGGGCCGAAATCGTCGAACAGCGCGAGCAGCTGGGCACCGGGCATGCCGTGCGACAGGCGGAGGCGGCACTGGGCGGGTTCGCCGGCGACGTGCTGATCCTGTACGGCGACGTCCCGCTGGTGCGCGCCGAAACGATGCAGGCGATGGTCGCGCGCCTGCATGGCGAGGACCGGCCCGCGGCAGTCGTGCTGGGCTTTCGTCCGTCAGAGCCGGGCGCCTATGGCCGCGTGATCGCCGACGCCGACGGGCGGATCGCGAAGATGGTCGAATTCAAGGACGCATCGCCGCAGGAACGTGCCGTCGACCTGTGCAATTCCGGGCTGATGGCGGTGCGCGGCGAAGACCTGTTCGCGCTGCTGGCGCGCGTCGGCAACGCGAATGCGGCGGGCGAATATTATCTGCCCGACATCGTCATGCTTGCGGCCGAGGACGGGCGTCACGCCGCGGTGATTGAAACCGACGCGACGCAAGTGACCGGCGTGAACAGCCGCGGCGAACTGGCCGCGCTGGAGGCGCAGTGGCAGGTGGCGCGCCGAACACAGGCGATGGCCGATGGCGCGACGCTGATCGCCCCCGAAACGGTGTGGTTCGCGCATGACACGGTCGTCGGCCGGGACGTAACGATCGAACCCAACGTCGTCTTCGGCCCCGGCGTGCGCGTCGCCGACGGCGCGACGATCCGCGCGTTCAGTCATCTGGAGGGGGCGACGGTCGGCGCCCAAGCCGACGTCGGTCCCTATGCCCGTCTGCGTCCCGGCACGGTGCTGGGGGAGAAGGCCAAGGTCGGCAATTTCGTCGAGATGAAGAAGTCGACGCTGGGGACCGGCGCCAAGGCCAATCACCTGAGCTACATCGGCGATGCCGACGTCGGCGCCGGCGCGAACATCGGTGCGGGTACGATCACCTGCAACTACGACGGGTTCCTGAAATATCGCACGACGATCGGGGAGGGGGCGTTCATCGGCTCCAATAGCGCGCTGGTCGCGCCCGTCAGCATCGGCGCCGGCGCGATCGTCGGGGCGGGGTCGACCGTGACGCAGGATGTCGCCGCCGACGCGCTGGCCCTGGTGCGTGCGCCACAGACCGCCAAGCCGGGCTGGGCGGCCAAGTTCCGCCAGGTGATGGCAGCGCGAAAGGCAGCGAAATGAGCCCGCGGCACGAAGGCAAGCCGTTGCTGCGCCTGCTCGATGGCTATGTGATGGACGCGATCGGGCATCTCGATCCGGCCGAAGCCGCAGCGCTGAAGGCGATGGAGCCTGGCCTTCGTCGAGAATGGGGTGGGACCGGCGACTGGCGTGCGCTGTGCGCCGCACAGATGCGCTTCCCCGACGGCATGGCCGCGGCGATCCGCGAGGTGTGGGAAAAGGGGCGCGCGAAGTTCCTGGCCAGCGAAGGCTATGAACCCAATGCCGAACAGTTCACACGATCGTTCGTCGACAGCAAGTTTCCAAGATAGACCGACTTCGAAAGGGGCCTAGAGGCGACACGCCCAGGCCGGGGAGAACACTGACATGTGCGGCATCGTAGGTATCCTGGGCGCCAGCCCCGTCGCCGAGCGTTTGTTCGAGGGCCTGAAGCGGCTCGAATATCGCGGCTATGACTCGGCGGGCATCGCTACCCTGGTCGATGGCAAGATCGAGCGGCGCCGGGCCGAGGGCAAGCTCGCCAACCTGGCGGCCAAGCTCGCGCACGACCCGCTGCCCGGTACGATCGGCATCGCGCATACGCGCTGGGCGACGCACGGCGCGCCGACCGAGGACAATGCCCATCCGCACATCGTCGGCGACGTGACGATCGTCCACAACGGCATCATCGAAAACTTCAAGCCGCTACGTGACGAACTGATCGCCGAAGGACGCGAATTCAGGTCGCAGACCGACACCGAAGTCGTGGCGCATCTGGTCGACCGCGAACTGAAGGCCGGCAAGGCCCCACGTGACGCGGTCGCCGCGGTGCTGCCGCGCCTGCACGGCGCCTTTGCGCTCGCGGCCCTGTTCGCCGGCGAGCCCAACCTGCTGATCGCCGCGCGTCTGGGTGCGCCGCTGACGGTCGGCTACGGCGACGGCGAGAATTACCTGGGGTCCGACGCGCATGCGCTAGCCGGCCTGACCCAGCGGATCGCCTATCTCGACGAAGGCGACTGGGCGGTTCTGACGCGCGAGAGCATCGAGATCTTCGACCGCGACAACACGCCGGTCACCCGCCAGATCGTCGCGTCCGGCGTATCGCCGGCCGCGATCGAAAAGGGCAATCACGCGCACTTCATGCTCAAGGAAATCTACGAGCAGCCGGTCGTCGTCGCGCAGACGCTGCAAAGCTACATCCGCCCGGTCGAACAGATGGTGGCGATGCCGCAGATGGATTTCGACCTGGGCGCGATCGAGCGCGTCGTCATCATCGCGTGCGGGACGGCCAGCTACGTCGGGATGATCGGCAAATACTGGATCGAACGGTTCGCCCGCCTGCCGGTCGAGGTCGATGTCGCGTCCGAATATCGCTACCGCGATCCCGTCCTGCCGCCGAACACGCTGGGCGTCGTCGTCAGCCAGTCGGGCGAAACCGCCGATACGCTGGCGGCGCTGCGTCACATGAAGGCGAACGGCGTCACGACCGCAGGGATCATCAATGTGCCGACATCCAGCATGGCGCGCGAGGTCGACCTGTTGCTGTCGACGCACGCGGGGCCGGAGATCGGCGTCGCGTCGACCAAGGCGTTTACGTGCCAGCTGGCGGTGATGGCCGCGCTCAGCGTCAATCTCGCGCGGGCGAAGGGGCGGCTGGACGCCGAGCAGGAACAGGCGATCGTCCGCGACCTGATCGCCGCGCCGGAGGCGATCAACGCCGCCCTTGCCCATGACGACGAGATCAAGGCGATGGCCGGCACCATCGCGGGCGCGCGCGACGTCCTGTATCTCGGCCGCGGTCCGGACTATCCGCTGGCGCTGGAGGGCGCGCTGAAGCTGAAGGAGATCAGCTACATCCACGCCGAGGGCTATGCGAGCGGGGAGATGAAGCACGGCCCGATCGCGCTGATCGATGATTCGGTGCCACTGATCGTTCTCGCGCCGTCGGGGCCGCTGTTCGACAAGACCGTCAGCAACATGCAGGAGGCGCAGGCGCGCGGCGCGCAGGTCGTGCTGATCTCCGATGCGGCCGGCATCGCCCAGGCCGGGGAGAATACGATCGCGACGATCGAAATGCCGCAGGTCCACCCGCTGATCGCGCCGATCGTCTATGCGGTGCCGGTCCAGCTGCTCGCCTATCACGTTGCCGTCGCCAAGGGCACCGATGTCGACCAGCCGCGCAACCTGGCGAAGTCGGTCACGGTGGAGTAGCCCTAGACGACGACCCGGCCGCCGCCCTGATCGGCGGTCGCCGACAATCGCGCGCGGGCGCGGGCGAGGACCGCTTCGCCCGGCTCGCCGCGCCCGGCCATGATCGCGGCTGAAGCGGTCACCGTTCCGATATATTCGCCACTGTCGCGCAGGCGCAGTCGCCGCGCCGCCATCGCGTCCAGCGCCTCGCGGACCTGATCGCGCACGACCGCGATCGCGGTGTCCAGGATGACGATCAGGAATTCGTTGCCGCTCCAGCGGATCAATTCCCGATCCGCGAAGCTTTGGCGCAGCGTCGATACGAGGGCGGTCAGCACGTTGTTGCCGACCGACTGGCCGTAGCGATCGTTGATCGCGACCAGATCGTCGAGCTGGATCAGGATCAGCGCGAACCCGCGGTCGTGATCGGCAAGCTGCGCCAGCACCGCTTCCGCGCCCCGCCGCGTGAGCGCATCGGTCATCGTGTCGATGACCGGATCGGCCAGGCGGTCCGACGCGCCGCCGTCGTCGTCGCCGTTCGGCGGCATCGTCGGCGCGGCGATACGGCTGCGCAGCGACGCGATCTCGTGCCGCATGTCGGCCAGGTCGCGTTCGGCGCGGTTCAGGCGATCGGAAAAGACGGTGGCGCTGCCCGGCCAGCCGGCGCGGTCGGCGGCGAAGGCGCCGACGTCGCGGCCGAGCGCACTTGTCAGTTCATGCGCGCCGCTGGTCAGCGAACTCAACTCCGCCGTATGCGCGGATACCGCCTGTTCGCGCGCGCCGATCGCCGCCCCGGCATCGGCGCCGACATGCCGTTCGATCAGAATGGCGACCTGCTCGGCCGTCAGGCGCAGGCCCCCGTCCGTGAACGCGCCGATCTGGCGGCCCAGCGCGCCGTCCGGGTCGGCCTGGTAGCGAAGGGCAAGGTCGTAATGGGCCGGGGAGGGAGCGATCTGGTGCGATTCCAGAAACGCAAGCGCCGCCCGGGCGCGTTCGAAGACCGCTTTCATGCCGATATCCAGATTGCACCGTTTTGACCGTGATCGTGCAATCCGCAGACGGCCGCAAGGGGGCTTTGCGCACCCAACCGGCGAGCGGATCGTTTGGCAGAGTCATGACCGACAAGACCGCTACGCTGTATCGCATGGTGCTGCCCGACCATGTCTGCCCATTCGGCCTGAAGGCGCGCCATCTGCTGCGAGCCAGGGG
>DASTEN010000225.1:0-2912 GCA_035709645.1 Sphingomonas sp. | reverse complement strand
CCGTGATCGGCCATCAGCCCGGCCAATGTCGTCCCGTGGCTGAGGAACCACCCGCGCCGGAGCGCCGACGCTTCCGCCTCGGGCAGGCCGAGCTTGTCCGCGATATACCCGGTCATCCGCGCCTCGATCGGGGCGAACAGGTTGCACGACGCCGGGTAGAGCGTGTTGTCCATGTCGAAGACCCAGGCTTCGATGTGGGCGAGGTCGGCGCGCATGGGCGAGGCGCTTAGGGTAAAGGACGGGAAAGGCAAAGGGGCTTGGCCGCCGGCTTTGGCGCGGCAAAGCGAAACTTGGCTGGCCGTCCGGCAGGCAAATCCTACATCGTGGTAATGATACCCTATTCCTTCCTCGACCTCGTCCCCATCCTCGAAGGCGGCACCGCGGGCCAGGCACTTGCCAATGCCGCGGAACTCGCAGCGCACGCCGAAGCGCAGGGCTTCACCCGTTACTGGGTCGCCGAGCATCACGGCATGCCCGGTATCGCCAGTGCCGCGACAGCGGTCGTCATCGGTCACCTGGCCGCGGCGACGAAAACGATGCGCGTCGGCGCGGGCGGGATCATGCTGCCCAACCACGCGCCCATGGTCATCGCCGAGCAGTTCGGCACGTTGGACGCCCTGTATCCCGGGCGGATCGACCTGGGGCTGGGCCGCGCGCCTGGCAGCGACGGGCGCGTGGCCCGCGCCCTCAGGCGGACGCTCGACACCGATCCCAACGCCTTCCCGCGCGATGTCGTCGAACTGCAGAGCCTGTTCGCCGACGACGGCGCGACCGGCATTCACGCGACCCCCGGCGGCGGCGCCGACGTGGCGCTGTGGATTCTGGGCAGCAGCACGTTCGGCGCGCAGCTCGCAGCGATGCTGGGGCTGCCGTACAGCTTCGCCTCGCATTTCGCACCGGATGCGCTGGACGCGGCGGCGGCGATCTACCGGCGCGATTTCGCAGGCGAAGGCCAGCCGCACTTCATGCCCGCGTTCAACGTGATCGCCGCGGATACCGACGATGAGGCGCAAGTGCTCGCCACGTCGCAGCAACAGGCGTTCGTCGCGATCCGCACGACCGGCACCGGTATCAAGCTGCCCCCGCCCGTGCCCGGCTATCGCGAAGGCCTGCCCCCTCAAGCCGCCGCGATGCTCGACCACGTGCTGTCGTGTACCGCGATCGGGTCGGCCGAGACGATCGCGCAAGGCTTGCGCGCGTTCATCGATCGGACGGGCGCGAACGAGGTGATGCTGACCAGTTCGATCTACGACCAGGCGGCACGGAAGAAAAGCTTGTCGATCGCGGCCGAGGTGATGCGGTCGCTGTAATCCTCCCCGCTCGCGGGGAGGGGGACCAGCCGCAGGCTGGTGGAGAGGGTGGGCCGCAGAGGATGTCGCTGGTGGAGAGCCCCATCCACCACAGCTTCGCGGCGGTCCCCCTCCCCGGCACGGAGAGGATCAGGCCGCCGGCAACCTGAGCCGGACGAGCAAGCCGCCCAAATCCTCGCTCTCCTCAAGGCTCGCCGTACCTTCATAGATTTCCGCCACGTCGCGGACGATCGCCAGGCCAAGCCCGGTGCCCGGCTTGCCCGAATCGAGCCGCACCCCGCGATCGAAGATGCGGATACGGTCTGCCTCCGGGATGCCGACCCCGTCGTCTTCGACCAGGATCTCGGCGAAGCCGGCGTTCGCCCGCACTGTCACGAACACGCTGCCGCCCCCGTATTTCGCGGCGTTTTCGACCAGATTGCCGAGGATTTCGTCGAGATCCTGCCGCTCGATCCGCGCGATCAGATCCTTCTGTCCGTCGACGTCGATCCGGACGTTGGGATAGAGCCGGGCGACGGCGCGTTCGACCGCCTCGACCGATGGCCAGACGTCCGCCCGGCTGTGCGCCGACCCGCGCCGCCCGACTGCGCGGGCGCGCGCCAAATGATGGTCGACCTGCCGACGCATCGTGCGCGCTTCGCGGATCACGGGTTCGGCCAGGTCCGCCTGCCCCGCGGCGGCTGCGTTCATGATGACGGTCAACGGGGTCTTCAGCGCATGTGCCAGATTGCCGGCGTGTCGGCGCGCCTCCTCCGCCTGGCGGTCGTTGTGCGCGACGAGCGCGTTCAACTCCTCGACCATCGGCGCGATTTCCATCGGCATGTCGCCTTCGACCCGCGTCGATTTACCTTCGCGCAGGCGCTGGATTTCGAGGCGCAGCTTGCGCAGGGGCAGCAAGCCCCAGATTGTCTGCAGCGCGACCATGACGATCAGCCCGGCGCCCAGCAGCAGGAAGCTGCGGACCAGCACGCGGCGCAGGGCCGAGATCTGTTCGTCAAGCGCGTCGCGGTTCTGTGCGATCTGGAAACGCCATCGCACCGGCGACCCGGGCACCGTCGAATCGATTTCCGCGACGCGCAGCGTTTCGTCCGCGAACTGCTTCGAATCGTAGATGTGGACGTTGCGGTCGTCGTGCCGCTGGTTCGTCGCCAGCCGGCGATCCCACAGCGAGCGCGACGGGAACGGCGCGAAATCGCCGCCGCTGATCTGCCAGTACAGGCCCGAATTTGGCTCCAGGAATCGCTGGTCGGCAAGCTGGCGGTTGAAGACCAGCTCCCCTTCCGAATCGATCTCCGCCGACGCCAGCATCGTGTTCAGCAGGAATTCGAGCTGGTTGTCGAAATTGCTGCTGATCGCCGAGGTCAGCACCCGGTCGAGCGCATAACCGCCGCCGGCCAGCAGCACGAGAATCCACGCCGCCGCGATGGCGATCATCCGCCGCGAAATGGAACCGGTGACGCGGACGTAGGATCGCGGGGGGTCGGTGGGGGTCGGGGACATTCCTACATCCGTTCGCACTGAGCTTGTCGCAAAGCTGCCCTTTTGGGGGGTCGCAGGGTCGGTGGCCCAGTCAAGAAGGGCAGGGCTTCGACAAGCTCAGCC
>DASTEN010000224.1:0-2133 GCA_035709645.1 Sphingomonas sp. | reverse complement strand
CACCAGCACCGACAGCTTGAAATCGCTGTTCTTGGGCTGATCGCGGAATACCGCGCTGACGCGGTAGGTCCGCACCTTGTCCATCGACAGGACCAATGTCTGCCCTATGGGATTGCGATCGCCGAAATAGGCGCGTGCCGTCGTCTGATCGATCGCGGCATTGCCCGGCTGCGCCAGCGCGGTCGCGTGATCGCCCATGACCAGCGGCAGCGGAAACACCCGGAAGAAACTGGAATCGACCTGCGATGCCTTCACCTTGGTCGCACGTCCGTCGGTCAGGATCGTGCCATCGCCGCCGTTGATGCGGGTGCCGACCGTGCCGGGAAAATCCTCGCGCATCTGATCGAGCAGCCCGCCCATCGTATAGGCATAGGCGCCGCTGGTCGGATTATTGGGCATGGTCCATACCGTCTGTACGACATAAACCTTGTCATACCCCGGCAGCCATTTCTCATAGCTGGTCTCGAACCGGACATAGAGGCCGAGGATCAGGAACACCGCGATCCCGACCGCCAGCCCGCCGATGTTGAGCGCGGCATAGAGCTTGTGGCGCACAAGCGAGCGATAGAGCGACAGCAGCGTGAAGCGGTTCATGGGACATGCCCTTCTGTGAAACGTTTTTTTCGGTGCCGGCCCGCTCCCCCACCCGGCCACCCACACGGTATCCTCGATGGGTGGTCGGGTGGGGGTAGCCCAGAAAAGTACTATTTTGCTGGGACCCGTGGGGGAGTGGACCGGCACCGCCTCGACACGCGCGCTTCCGCGCGTTTCGAAAATCAGCCGCAGGTGACGCGGGCCATGCCGCTCTTGGACACCGCGCATTGCGGACGGCCGGTGACGGTCACGCGGGCGATGCCGCTGGCGTCGATATTGGCCGGGCCGTTCGCCTGGGCGCGGACCGATCCGGTGCCGCTCGCCTCCACCGACAGCGCGCCCGTCACCAGTGTCGAGGTGTCGACATGTCCAGTCCCGCTGGCATCGATCGCCAGCGCGTCGGCCCGGCCATCGGCGACGATGCGCCCGGTGCCGCTGAGGTCGAGCGACAGGCGGGATGCGCGCACTCCGCGTAGCGTCGCGGTGCTGGTGCCCGATACGTCGATCGTCGCGCGCTGGCTACGCAGGCCATCGATGGCGAGGCTGCCGGTACCGCTCATCCGCGCCTCGAACGCCGGCGCGTCGAAGGCGGCGATGCGGACCGATCCGGTGCCGCTGGTCTGGATGGCGGCAAGACGCGGCAGGGTGATATTGATCGTCGCGGCGGGCTTGTTCTGGCGGCTGTCGCAACTGCCCTTGGCGCGCAGCAGCGTCAGGACGCGGCCACGCACCGCGACGCCGATCGCCGCCAGCGACCCCGCCTGCCCCTCCGCCCGGACGGCGAAGCCTGCGCCGAAGGTGATGGCGACATGATCGCAACCGCGCACGTCGATGCGGTCGAAATCGGCGGCGGCGAAGCTGCGCGTCGTATTCTGGGCCAGCGCCGGAGTCGGCACGGCGGAGGCGAACAGGGCGAGGGTGAGGAGCGGTTTCATGGGGGTCGTCTCCGGTTGGGAGGGAATTGCCTGGGTTGCTCCCCTCCCTGGAAGGGAGGGGCGGAGAAGGTCACATCGCGCGCATGGCGCTCGCCACGATGCGCCCGTCGAGCATGTCGATGCGGCGCTTGGCCATGTCGGCGTGCGCGGGCGAGTGGGTGACCATCACGATCGTCGCGCCATCGTCGTTCAGCGCGGTCAGGATGTTCATCACCTGCTCGCCATTCGCCGTGTCGAGATTGCCGGTCGGTTCGTCGGCGAGGATCAGCTTCGGATCGCCGACGATCGCGCGGGCTATTGCCGCGCGCTGCTGCTGACCGCCCGACAATTGGTGCGGGAAATGGCGGGCGCGGTGGGCGATGCCGACCTTGTCCATGGCGGCGGCCACCCGCCCCTTCCGGTCCCCCGCATCGCTGCGATAAGCGAGGCCGAGCGCCACATTCTCCTCGATCGTCAGCTCGTCGATCAGGTTGAAGCTCTGGAACACGAAGCCGAGCGTCGATCCTCGGAACTTGGCGAGATCCTTCTCGTCCAGCGCCGCCAGATCCCGCTCGCCGAACAGGTACTTGCCGCCGGTCGGGCGATCGACGGTGCCGAGCGTGTT
>DASTEN010000223.1:0-8380 GCA_035709645.1 Sphingomonas sp. | reverse complement strand
GTTCCATGATACCGTCGAATTCGACGAAGTAGCGGCGGTTCGCCGCCGGCGTGATGCCCAGGTCGCGGCGATACCAGGCGACGCCGGTCGGAAAGAAGCCATTCTCGCCGCCCGCCCTGGCATCGCGGTCGACCGGACCGGCGATCGCCCAGTCGTGGGGTACGGACACCGTGCGCCAGGCGCCGCCGGGCGTGTCCACCCGCTCGGCACCGTCCGGGTCGCCCTGTAGAAACTGCCAGGCACCCGATAGCGGCGTCACCGTGCGATCGGCGGCGGTGGCGGCGCAGGCAAGGCTCAGCCCGGAGACCGTCAGCACGGCGCGATAGAGAGTGGAGATCATGTAACGTTTCCCGATCATGCCCCGCCCGGGCGTTCCTGATGGTCGCTGGTGAAGCCGATGACGTGATCGGTGACGATCGGCCGGCCGGTGACGGTCGCCGCGGCGACCTTTCGCAGCCTGACGTCGCGCACGGGCATGCCGGCGTCGGCGGCGATCGAACACAGCGATTTCGCACGACCGACCGACACGTCCTCGACCGTCAGTCCCTGGATCGGCGTCAGCTTGCGCACATAGGTCGGCAGCAAGGTTCGCCATTGATACAGGACGTCGGTTTCGACCGCGAGCACGCTGCCCGCGATCGTCGTCGCACTCACCCGCCGCATGTGGATGTTTCGGACGAAGCCGCCGCGGCGTTCGTTGGTCTTGACGAACAACAGGTTGTTGATCGGGACCGCATGGTCGTCGGCGCCCCGGCCGTCGCCGACGAAGTGGCAATCCTCGACCAGCACATTCTCGATCCCGCCCGACAATTCGCTGCCCACCGCCATCAGCTGGTGCCCATTCGCGATACGACAGTTGCGGACGACGATGTTCCGGCAGGGCGTGGCCAGGCGCCAGGCGTCCATGTCGCGTCCCGACTTGACCGAAATCGCATCGTCGCCCTGGTCGAACGTGCAATCTTCGATCAGCACATTCTCGCTCATTTCGGGATCGACGCCGTCGTTGTTGTGGCCATGGGCGCGGACGTCGATGCGGCGGATGACGACGTCGCGGCACAGCAGCGGGTGGATCGTCCAGAACGGACTGCCGCGGATGGTGATGTCCTCGATCAGCACGTTGCGGCAGCGGTTGAACTGGATGAGGTGCGGCCGAAGGTTGTTCGCGCCCACGGCCATCTGGCGCTCGCCGACGGGGACGTTGCGATAGGCCATCTGATACAGGGCGATCAGCGCATCCAGGTGGGGCTTGGGCCGCGCCGACCAGATCTTCCACCGATCGAGCCTGGGCTCGAGCCTGCCCGGACCGGTGATCGCGACGTTTTCACACCCGAAGGCGTAGATCAGCGGCGAATAGTTGAAACACTCGATCCCTTCCCACGACGTCTGGACTGCGGGTAGATAGTCGGCGGGATCGTCGGAGAAGGCGAGCGTCGCGCCGCGCGCGAGGTGCAGGTTGACGTTGCTCTTCAGATGAATGGCGCCGGTCGGCCAGATGCCGGCCGGAACGACGACGGTGCCCGCGCCACTGGCGTTCGCAGCGGCGATGGCGCGGGCGATCGCACGCGTCGTCCGCTGCGTGTCGGTTGGCACGGCGCCATAGTCGGTGATGTCGAAGCGGCGGGTCGCTGCAAAATCCGGAACGCCGATGCTTGGCATCGCGAAAGGTGCGGCGACCCGCACGCGGCGCAGCGGCAGGGCAGGGCGTTTCGCCTGCGCGGCGATCGGCAGGATCGGCGCTGCGCAGGCGCCCAGGATCACCGCCCTGCGTCCGAAACCTTGCATCTGTCGCTGACCTTCGCAGACGGCAGGCCACCCGCCAAAGCGGACGGCCTGCCCGTGGGAGAACCCTAGAACTGCACGTTGACGCCGACGTTGATCGTACGGCCGATCCGCGTCTGGAACAGCGTGTCTTCGCGCTTGCTGTCGATGTAGAGGCGGTTCTGTTCGTCAGTCAGGTTGGTCGCCTCGACGATCAGTTTCACATTGTCCGTTACGTTGTACGACGCCGAGGCGTCGACATAGAGGGTCGGCGCATTGCCCTGCAGGTCGCTGCCCGGCGACGCCGGGATGCCGCGGATGAAGCGGTCGCGGTAATTGGCGGTGCCGCGGATGCTGAACCTGCTGTCTTCATAGTACAGCGTCCCCGACGCGGTGTTCTTCGACAGGCCGACCAGGTCGGCGGTCGTCGTCACCGTCGGCACGCCGCCCGCGCTGGCCAGGATGTACTGGATGCGCGACGTGACGTGCGTGTAGTTCGCCAACAGGCCGAAATTGCGCAGGAAGCCGCTCTGCAAGAAGGTGAACGGAATCTGCGCGTTCACTTCCACACCCTTCAGCGGGCCACCCGGCGTGTTGAACGGCTGGCTGATCGTGAAGATTTCGCTCGGCGCGGTGTTGGTGCCGGTCAGCAGGGCATCGGGCAGACCGAGCTGGTTGAACGGGATCTGGCTGCTGACGTTCTGGATGAAGCTCTTGATGTCTTTATAAAAGAACGCCGCCGACAGGATCGATCCGGGGCGGAAATACCATTCGATCGCAGCGTCGAAGGTGTTGGCGCGGATCGGGTCGAGCAGCGGGTTGTTGATCGTGCCGTTGCGCGTCGTCGCGGTCACGCCACTGGTCGGCGCGAGCAGCCCGAGTTCGGGGCGCGACATGACCTTTGCCCCCGAAAAGCGCAGCAGCAGGTTCTGCATCGGTTCGACGACGATGTTCGCCGACGGCAGCCAGTCTTCGTAGCTGTTGCGGACGTTGGCATATTGGCCGACGAGGTTCGTCGGCGACGTCGTGCCGGCCGGCGGGGCGACGGTGATGATGCCCGATGTGTTCAGGTCGGTCCGGACGTACCGCACCCCGGCATCGCCGCGCAGGCCGAAGCCCACCGCATCCGCCAGGTTGAAGGTTCCCATCACGTAGGCGCCCTTGACCGATTCCAGGATCCGCGTGTTCCCGCCCCCGCATTCGACCCCGCAGAAGCGGACCTGATCGAAGCCGAAGGTCTGCGCCCATTTGTCCGGATCGATCGCCGCCCAACTGTTCGGCGCGCCGTTGCCCCACAGGTCGCCGACGCCGGTGATCTGCCGGGTGATGCTGGCCAGCGACGTGCCGGCGGGCAGGGCGCGCACGACGGTATCGGCCAGGTACGGGCGCAGGAACACGCTGCGGAAATTGCTTTCGCGATATTGGCCGCCGGCCTTCAGCGTGAAGCCGTCGCCCAGCGTCCAGGCGACGTTGACTTCGCCGGTGAAATTGTCGGTCGTGTTCTTCTGCGGCCGCCCCTGGAAACTGAACCCGCCCAGCACGGTCCCGTCCGCCAGCGACGGCGCATAGGAATAGGCCGCCGGATTGGCGACGTCGAAGCCGTAGGTCAGCAGCGGCGTCGTACCGCCCCCGCGGAAATCGATGCCGACACCGCGCGCGTCGATCACGTCGATGAACGTCTGCAGCCGCTTCTTGCCGTCCCACACCGACCGGTTCTTGCCGACCAGCATCGTGACTTCCAGATCGTCGGTCAGGCGGCGTTTCAGGTTGAAGTTGACCTGTTTGAAATCGGACACGAATTGATCGACCAGCCCTTCGGACCGGACGTCGACGCCGTCGAACAGGCCATAGGTCAGCGAACCGAGCGAATCGAACTGGGCATCGCGCACCGACACCATCGGCTGGCCGTTGTTGGTGATCGACCGCGCGAACGACAGCAACGCGATGTAATTGTCCTTCCGCGTCACCTCGAACCGGGAATACAGTCCCTCGACCGAGATGTCGGTGTCGTCGTCGGGCTGGAACTGCAGCGTCAGCGTGCCGCCGATCCGTTCCTGGGTCTGTTCCGAATTCACGTAGCGCGGGATGCGCGGCAGGAAGGCGCCCGATCCGGCGACGTTTGGCAGGTCGGACCGCCTCAGCGCCTGGATCGCGTTGTACACCGCGACCGACCCGGTGCGCGGATTGTTCGTGCTGCAATTCGCCGCGTCCGTGCCCTTGGCCGCGTTGACCGCCGGGTTGATCGGCGTCACGCCGACCGGCGAACAGAAGCCGCCGTTGGTGTTGGACGACAGGATGTCGACCGCGGCGTAGCCGACCTCGCGCAGGTGACGCTTCTGATAGGCGACCGATCCGAGGATGCCGAGTCCGGTATCCCCGAACTTCTTGGACACCAGCAGCGACGCCCGCGGATCGACCCGCTTCGACAGTTCGTTCCACGTGCCCCGCGCGGTGGCGCTCAGCACGAAGTCCTGCCGCTGGCTCATCGGTCGCGGCGCCGACAGGTCGACGGTCGCGCCGAGCGACCCTTCCTCCAGATCCGCCGATGGTGTCTTGCGGACCGCGAGCGCCGAGAAGATTTCGGTCGGGAAGACGTTGAAGTCGAAGCTGCGGCCGTTGTTGCCCGCGCCGAAGATGTCCGATCCGCCGGTCTGCGACGTGCCCTCAAGCCCGTTCACCCGAACGCGGGTGAAGGCGGCGCCCAGGCCGCGGACCGAGATGTTGCGTCCTTCGCCGCCGTCGCCGCGCGCCAGCGCGACGCCGGGGATGCGCTGCATCGATTCCGCCAGGTTCGAATCCGGGAACTTGCCGATGTCTTCCGCAACGATGCTGTCGATCGCGGCGGTCTCCGTCCGCTTCTGGTTGAGGGCGCTGGCAAGCGAAGCGCGAAAGCCGGTGACGACGATTTCCGTCGCGTCGTCTACAGGCGTCTGCTGGGCCGCATCGGCAGCGGGCGCCGTCTGGGCCGCGGCGGTGACGGAGAAACAGGCAGCCGCCGCGAGCGCGATGCCCGAGGTTCCGAATCGATACACGCGCAGTCGCATAGCTTTCACGTCATCCCCTCCGTTGCTCGAAACCGCCACTTCCGCGCGGTTCTCATATAGTGAGATCCAATCTCACTATATTTTGTAAGTGAAACCGCGATCGGCGGCAAGTGGCGTTTGATCGGACCGCCGTGATACAGCGGACATCGTGACGGAGCGCACTTTGCGGCCTGAAAAAGCCGGGCGTGTCCAGGGAGGCTTCCCCGTGTGCGACGACAGGCGGGTGGTCGGATGATCGCAATAGCTGCGCGGATACGGATCAATTTTGAACCGCTCCGGCGATGCCGTCGTTTACCGCCCGAAGCGCACTTCCGCGCCATCACACGGAGTAGACATGACCGACGCGACCACCGCCACGACCAGCAACGGCAAGACCGGCCTGTCCGATGCGTTCCGCGAGCATTTTTCGGGTGATGCGCCGCTTGCGCAAAAGGCATCGAACTTTGCGCGTGCCCGGCCGTGGACCAGCGCGGCCCTGGCCGGCGTCGCGGCGATGGCGGTATTGAACACGCTGCGCGGCCGCAGCTGATCCAGCGGAGGGGCGGCCCCGCGCGCCGCCCCTCACGACACGCCGACTGAGCGACATCCCGACCCACGGACGGACATGATCGCTCGGCCCGGTCGCGTCAGAAGCGCGCCCGGATAGCGCCGAACACGCTACGCGGATCAGCCGGCGCGTGAAGGCGCTGCGTCCCGTCGAACCAGACATATTCGTACGCGTCGTTCGTCAGGTTTCGCACCTGCGCCGAAAGCTCGATCACCCTGGTCAGGCGATAGGCGAGTTCGGCAGTCACCTGAAAATAGGCGCCGTAGCGGCCTTGGCTGTTGGCCGTGTTCAGCTCGTACGACGACTGCCCGTTCCCCCACAGCGATGCGCGCCATGGCAGCGTCGCCGGCGCCCATTCGATCCCGCCGGTGTAGACGTTGCGGGGCACGTGATCGATCTCGTTGCCTGCCGTCAGCGGTGTGGCCGGGTCGGCCACGCGGATGACCGCCTTCTGGTGCGACCAGCTTGCCCAGGCCGACAAACCGGGCAGCGGCTGCACGCTGGCTTCGACGTCCAGCCCGCGGCGGCGAGTCTCGCCAAGATTATCGAATTCGCCCGAGGGATCGTTCAGGCGACGACGCAGCTCACCGCTTGCGGTCTGTTGCCACACGGCTGCCCGGGCCGTCAGCCACCGCCCCTGCGACAGCTTGATCCCCGCTTCGAAGCCTTCGTTGATCGACGGTTCGAGCGCACGGACGCGCGGCGGCACGACATAGGCGCCCGACCCCGCACCGATCTGAAACGTCCGCCCGAAATTGCCATAGGCGGTCAGGCCGGCGACGGGCGTGACTGCGACCGACAGCTTGGGCTGGCTGATCGTGCCGTAATCATTGACCGGATAGCTGAGGCCATTCAGCCGGTTGGTGAAACGGCCACCCACCCGGTCGATCCGCCATGCCGGTGTGATCGTCAGCCAGCGCACCGGCGTCACGATCGCCTGCACATAGCCGCCGCCGACCGTCAGGTCGAAATCCTGGTCGCGGGTGGCGGCCGTGATGGTCCGGCGATTGGTCGTCCATCGCAGACTGCGGTTCTGCTGCCACTGAACGTCGCCGCCCGCTTCGGCCATCAGCCAGTCGCTGGCGTGCCAATGCAGGCCGGTGACGATGCCGTAATGCTGTTCGTCGGTCAGCCGCTGCTGCTGCGCGACGGTGGCGGAAAAGCGGACGTAGCGGTTGTCGTCGTTCGTCGTCGCATAGCCCACCGCGGTCAGCGACAGGTCGCGCGTCAGGTCGGCATCGAGGTGCAGACTGTATTGGCTGAGCTGACGCTCGCCGCCATCGGTCGCCGAAATCTCGTAGGACCGCCGCCGGTTCGTATAGGCATCGGCATCGGTCAGATAGCCGGGCTCGTCGGCGTCGCTGCGACTGTGCCGCGCGATCAAGCCCAGCTTCGCGGCGCCGAAATCGTAGAACCATTTGCCCGCGAAGTTCAGCCGGTCGAGATCGGCGTGATCGCGAAACCCGCCGGTTCGCCGATAGGACAGCAGGTAGTTCTGGCTCAGCCGCCCGGTTTCGACCCCGGCGGACATCTGAGCATCATAGGTGCCGAATGCGCCGGCTATGCCCCGCGCGTCGAGGTAATTGCCGCCGATCCGCGTCTTGATGTCGGCACTGCCCGCGATGGCGTGAAGGCCCCAACGGGGGTCTGACGTCCCGCGCACGAGTTCGACCGAGGCGATGTCGAGCGGCGAGACGAGATCGATGAAATCCATCCGTCCGGCATTGTCGTTCGCGGGGACGCCATCGATCAGCAGTTTGACGGCGTTGATCTCGCCCTCTCCGTTGAATCCACGGATCGAAAAGCGGCCCGAGGTCGTACCCTGGTTGAAGTCGGTCAGGACGACCCCGGGCAGCCGCGCGAACAGTTCCCAGGCATTGTCGACGTTCTGGCGCTGCGCGACCTCGCCGCTCAGCACGTCGACCGAGGTCAGGACGTTGGCGGTGGAGCGCGCCATCGCGCGTGCGGTGACGACGACATCGTCGCCGCCGATCGCGATCTGGGTATCGGCGCGTTGGCGATCGGGTCGCTCGCCCGTTTGAGCCATCGCTGGCGAAGCGATCAGGAGGCAGCCGACGGCGCATCCCGTCATGGCTTCGGCTTTGGACAACAGTTTTGCGTTGCGCGCGCGCTTTCCGGCGACGTGCCGCGCGACGGCTGGCACCGCGGCGCGGGCCGCGACGCCGAACGATAGGTTTCGGAACATGATAAAGGCTTTCAGGCTGACGGTTCGCCGGCACGGCCGGGTCGCGTCGACCGGGCATGCGGCGAAGGACATCACGCACCCGGCGACGATGCGGGCACGTGATGATGGGTGGTCTTCCAGGTTGCTGGAGGCGGTGTCAGCCGGGCAGGGGTGGTCCGCGAAGGGGCGGTCGCAGATAGGGTGCCGGCCGGACCAGCGTGCGGGGCACGCTCCGCAGCGCCATCAGCGCGACGGCGGCCAGCGCCACCGTGATCAGCACGATATCGACCGCGCCAAGCAGTTGTGCCGTCATGCCTGCGAAGGCGCAGGGCATCCCCGCTTTTTCAGCACCCCTCGACGTATCGGACGGCGGGGCGGTATCGTGCATCGCTGCCATGACGTGAGTCATGCCGGGCATAGCTACGGCTTCCGCCTGTGGCGCCATTCCCGAACAGATCATGACGGACAGGCGCCCGTGGTCGGACACCAGCATGTAACCGGCCGGCACGAGAATCTTCAGCACCAGGGCCGCAGCGCAGATCAGCGTTGCTAGATGGCGTTGCGCCAAAATAAGCCGGATAGCCTGCACGATTCGCGCGCTACCCGAGAACAGGTCGCGATGTCACTTGGACATTCCGTCCAAGCGGCGAGCGGCATGGGGATGCGCCGGCTTGCCCCTGCTCGGCACTGCCACCGCGCGGTTGGCCTGAGCCGTCCGCCCGGGTTTGTCGCCGGGCCGGTCGGGTTACCAGCCGGTATCGCGCGTCTCGCCCGGCGGGACAAAGCGTGCGATCCCGGTCGCGCCCGAAAGGGTCAGCCGACGAGCGCTGGGACGGCCCCGAACAC
>DASTEN010000222.1:0-2774 GCA_035709645.1 Sphingomonas sp. | reverse complement strand
GCCTCGATCTTCCATTTCGGCGAAGCGACCGTTGCGGACGCCCACCGCGCCTTGGCCGCAGCCGGTGTTCCCGTACGCACTTAACACGACGTTCATTTCGTGCGCATAATGACTGCAAGTGTCGGGCGACCATCGGACAGCAACCACATGAACGCCACCATCCGCACATGCCAGGCGCTGGCGCTGATGGCGTTCGTGTCGCCCGACACCCTTTTTGCCCAGGCGCACAGCGGCGTGATCACGCGCAACGGCTTTGCGCTGTCGGACGTCGCGCTGGCGGTCGCTGCGGCGGCCGGTGTCATCCTCGCCCGACGATCGATGCGCAAGCGCGCACGCCGCAAGGATTGACGCGCCCGCGCGCAACCGCCTAGCGCATCGCCATGGACGCGTTCGCCCAACTCGAAGCCACGATCGCCGATCGCCTGCACGCCGACCCGGGCAGCAGCTATGTCGCCACGCTTGCCGCCAGGGGGCGCGCGAAGATCGCGCAAAAGGTGGGCGAGGAAGCGATCGAGACCGTCATCGCCGCGATTGCCGACGATCGCGCCGGCCTGATCGGCGAAGCGGCGGACCTGATGTTCCACCTGACTGTGCTGCTGCACCACATGGGGCTGGGACTGGACGATGTGCGCGCGGAACTGACGCGGCGCGAGGGCGTGTCCGGGTTGGTCGAAAAGGCGGGCCGCGCCTCCACCTAGCCGCCTTCATCCCCGCGAAGGCGGGGATCAATAGTCGCTGAAGTTTGTGCGTCCCACGGCGTTCAGCCAGAATTTGCCCCCGCCTTCGCGGGGATGACGATGGTGAGCATGGAGCCTACAAAGCCTCTCCACACGCTCGCCCGCTCGCCCAGGCCCATTGAAAATTATAGCCGCCGAGCCACCCGGTCACGTCCACCGCCTCGCCGATCGCGTAGAGGCCGGGCACCCCCTTCGCCGCCATCGTCCTCTGCGACAGTCCGTCGGTCGCGATGCCGCCGACCGTCACTTCGGCCTTTGCGAACCCTTCGGTGCCGTTCGGGTGGAAACGCCAGTCGGCCAGTTGCCGCTCCGCCGTCTCCAGCGCACGATCGGGGATGTTGGCGAGTTCGCCTGCCAGCGCCAGCCGTTCGGTCAGCGCTTCGGCAAGTCGCTCGGGGAGCCCCAGCGCACGCTTTACGCCGATCCGGGGCGTCTCGCGCTTGGCCGCGCGTAGCCACCCCGGTGCGCGGTCGGGCAACAGGTCGATCGCCACCGCCTCGCCGGATCGCCAATAGGACGACGCCTGGAGGATCGCCGGCCCCGACAACCCGCGATGCGTGAACAGCGCCGCTTCGCGGAACGCGGCCTTGCCGGCCCGCACGACGGTTTCGGTCGCGACGCCGGCGATGCCGCGGAACAGCATGTCGTCGCCACCCAGAGTCAGCGGCACCAGCGCCGGGCGTGGCTCGACGACCTTCAAGCCGAACCTTCGCGCGAGCGCGTAGGCGAAGTCGCTCGCGCCAAGCTTGGGGATCGAGGGACCGCCGGTTGCGATGACTAACGCCGGGGCGGACGCGCTATGGTCGCCGAAGGTGACGGAAAAGCGCCCGTCGCTATGGCCGACGTCCCGCACCGCATGGCCGGTCGCGATCGCCACGTCACCTTTCCGGCATTCGTCGAGCAGCATGGCGACGATCTGCGCCGCCGATCCGTCGCAGAAGAGCTGGCCGAGCGTCTTTTCGTGCCATGCAATGCCATAAGCCTCGATCAGTTCGAGGAAATCGGACGGCGTATAGCGGCCGAGCGCCGATTTGGCGAAGTGCGGATTGGCCGAGATGTAACGATCGGGTGCGGCGTGGACGTTGGTGAAGTTGCACCGCCCGCCGCCGGAGATCAAGATCTTCTGACCCACCCGCGGCGCGTGGTCGACGACCAGCACGCGGCGCCCGCGCTGCCCTGCGGTCGCGGCGGCGAACAGCCCGGCCGCACCGCCGCCGAGGATGACGGCGTCGTACTCGCTCACCATGTCTTATCTCGTCATCCCCGCGAAGGCGGGGATCAATTCTGGATGTCCGATCGGAAGGCGCCGCACCGTCAGCCAGAATGTACCCCCGCCTTCGCGGGGGTGACGGTGGTTAGGGGCGGGCGTAATCACCCTGCCTCGATCACCGCCATCGTGATCCGCGACAGGCAGACCAGCTTGCCGGCGTCGTCGACGATGCGGATCGTCCAGACCTGCGTCGTCCGCCCGATGTTCTCGGCGGTGGCGGTCGCGTGGACATGTCCCGACATCGCAGGACGGATGTGGTTGGCGTTGATCTCCAGGCCCACCGCCATCTTGCCCTCCGGCGCCGCCAGCCAGGCACCGACGGAGGCGACCGTTTCCGCCAGCACCACCGACGCGCCGCCGTGCAGCCGCCCGAACGGCTGATGGGTGCGGTGGTCGACCGGCATGCGCGCGGTCAGGCTGTTTTCGCTGACGCCGGTGAATTCGATCCCGACGTGCCCCGGCATCGTCGCCGCGCCCAGCGCGGTCAGGCGAGCGAGGTCGACCGGGCGCTGCCAGACAGCCATCAGTAGGACCGTCCGATCAGCACCCGCTCGACCGCGGGTTCGCCGGTAAAAATGCACGGGCCGGTATCGCTGCCGCTCTGGCCCATCGGCGCGTTGCGGATGGTCAGTTTCAGCGTCTTCAGCCGCTCGACGACTTTGTCCAGCGCCGCGCCGGTCGGCTTCGACCAGCGGACGTCGGCCCAGCCGGGACGGCCGTCGGTTTCGGCGAACATCGCCTCGATATCGGCCCAGTCGTCGATCGGC
>DASTEN010000221.1:0-2176 GCA_035709645.1 Sphingomonas sp. | reverse complement strand
GCCAGCCTGCTGGTGCGCGAGGATACGCCCGACGTGATGTGATGCGGCCGCCTGTCGGTGGGCGCAGGCGCGGGGGCGATGTCCCCCCTCTGCGCAACTTCCCCGGTCCCCGCGTCGTTGATCCGGCCGACAGGAGACGATGGACATGACCGCCGACACTCAAGCGATGCAGGCCGATGGCGCCGATACGAAGGCGACGCCGCCCGACGGCTCCGGCGACCGCGGCGCACCCCGCACCGCCAACCGGAAGGGGGAATCGCAGGGCGGTGCCTATCCCAACCCCCACACCGGGAAGGATGGCAGCCCCGACGGTCCCGATAGCTTCATGGGCCACGGCGGGCAGACCGAGATCGACTATCACGGCAGCGGCCAGCTGGGCGATGACAGGACCGGCGACAATCCCAACGCCCCTACGCGGGGCGAATGACGATGGGCGAATAACGATGGGCGACGACGACCGCCAGCGGCCCGACCCGCTGCACGTACCGCTGCCCGACGATATCCCGATGACCGGCGAGGAAGACCCGTTGGTCGAGGTCGAAGATCCGGCGTTCGCGGAAATCGCCGTGGAGTTCCTGAGGAGCGAGCGGGCAAAGAAGGCGGCAGGGTGAGGCCGGCTGTGTCAGTGCTTCCCGTTGCCCCCGCGCAGGCGGGAGCCGAGGGTCACGTGGACCAGTGCCGCGACTTGCCTGCGGCCTGAGATTCCGCCTGCGCGAGGGCACCGGGAGAGTAGGACGATCCTCTCGTCTTGACATATCTGTGCTCTGAGCTTCGCCGGGAGTACAATCCGCTTCAGCCTTGCTGGATCAAACCCTGGCTACGCCCGCACCTCTGCTGCACGCCCGCTAAACGGCAAAATCGTCTCGTACCGTGCCAGTTCCGGGGCGCCGGGCACGACGCGGTTGCGGCGGAGCAGGAAGGCGTGGCGGACGATCTCTGCCTGCTGCTCCAGCCCGTAGCGCTTGAGTGGCCAGCCGGGTTTGATGCTGTAGGAATAGCGGCAGAAGGGGTGGCGGGCGAGGGGCAGGAAGATGCCGCATTGATGCTGCCAGATATGCGTCATCTCGTGGATGAACAGCCCCTGCAGGTCGGCGGGGGCGGTCGCGAAATCGTCGCGGTAGAGTGCGCCCTTCGGGTGGAAATGGATACAGCCGCTGGGCGCCATCACGGTGTCGCGGGGCTGGAAGAACGCCCATTTGCGAAGCGCGATCGATGCCGCGGCATAATCGATCGCGTCGCCGAACACGGACGCGGCCAGCGCGGTTTCGCCGGGGGTGAGCGGGCGGCGGATCATCGTTCCATCGCCTGCACGGGCTGGTGTCCACCCCGGACCGCGATATAGGCTGGTGCTGCCATGCCGATGTTCCTGCGCCTCGCCGTTCTTGCCCTCGTCGCCGCGACCGGTGTTGGCGCGGCGCCGCCGCCTTCGCAAGGGCCGATGGTGCTGGCGGCCGCCAGCCTGCAGGAATCGATGACCGCCGCTGCCGATCGCTGGGCGCGGATGGGGCATGCGCGGCCGGTGATCTCGTTCGCCGCGTCGTCGGCCCTGGCGCGCCAGGCGATGGCGGGGGCGCCGGCGGACCTGTTCGTGTCGGCGGACGAGGACTGGATGAACGCGCTGGCGGCCAAGGGCCTGCTGCGCGCCGGCACGCGGGCGGATTTCCTGGGCAACCGGCTGGTGCTGGTCGCGCGGTCCGGACCCGCCATCCGCCTGGGGCGCGGCGGCACGCTGGCACGGGCGTTGGGACGGGGGCGGTTGGCGATGGCCGATCCGGCATCGGTGCCCGCCGGAAAATACGGTCAGGCCGCGCTGGAGCGGCTGGGCGACTGGCCCGCGGTGCGGGGACGGATCGCGCGGGCCGAAAACGTCCGCGCCGCGCTGGCGCTGGTCGAACGGGGCGCCGCGCCGCTGGGAATCGTCTATGCGACCGACGCGCGCGCGGCAAAGGGCGTGCGCGTGGTGGCGGTGTTTCCGCCCGTCAGCCATCCGCCGATCCGCTATCCGCTGGCGGTGCTGAAGGGGGCGCGGCACCCCGACGCGTTGCGGTTCCGCGCGTTCCTGCTGTCGCGCGCCGGCCGTGCGGTATTTGCGGGATATGGGTTTTCGGTGCGGTGATCGCCTTCGGATCCTCCCCGGCACGGGGAGGGGGACCAGCCGCAGGCTGGTGGAGGGGGG